>JAGWZR010000017.1 GCA_018968795.1 Planctomycetota bacterium
TTCCTTAACGTTAAATTAGAGGCTTAATGGCATTTTTGGAGGGAACTCAATAACCACTAAATTTATTTTCTGCTTTCTTTCAGCAAATTTTCTCTTTCCACCACTTCTTCTGCCAAATTCTTATAATCAACGGCGCCGGGACTGTCTGGCGCATACAGAGTAATCGGCTTTCCAGAGATAGGACATTCCGCCAAGCGTGTATTTTCTCTGACAATAGAATTAAAGACCTTTTCCTTGAAACGCTCCTTAATCTGATTATACACCTCATTACTAAGGTTTGTTCTGCTATCGAATCGGCAGGCAATGATACCAGCAACTTCCAGGCTGTGATTCAATCTTTCTTTTACTACTTGTACCGTATTTATTAAAGTCACAAGACCATTCAAAGCCAACACCTTAGTTTCTAAAGGGATAAAAACCTCTTTAACAAAAGTTAATGCATTGACAGTAATAAGTCCCAAGGAGGGAGGACAATCCAGCAGAACATAATCGTATTTGTCTACAGCAGGATGCAGGCGTTTGCGCAGTATGAGGTCGCGCCCTTTTTCATGGGCAAAAATTCTTTCAACACCAGCCAATGCCACATTCGAAGGCGCCAGCGTCAAATTTTCCACACATGTCTTCACAAGAACTTCTTCAAAATAAACTTCTTCTAAAAAAACATTGTACATTGACCGCGTGAGATTATGGATGTCCAAACCAAACCACGAGCTCATATTCCCCTGGGGATCCAGATCAACGAGAAGTACCCTTTTCCCCTTTTGGGCAAGGCAGGCGCCAAGGTTTACGGTGGTGGTTGTTTTGGCTACGCCGCCCTTTTGATTTGTTATTGCAATACTGCGCATGTGTTAGAATTATTCCCATCTTTTTCCATTTGTCTGGCAGAAATTAACCAATCCTTCATAATATCGCTCTACCCCAAACCCTCTCTCCTATAAGCTTCGATCCCTCTTTGTTTTCCTGGAAACTCATCCAGAAAGTATACCTAATAGCCTTTATTTCTCAATGGTTCTCAGGCACATTTTCCGCATTCATGAACAAGAGAAAGTCATTGACACCCCTTTACATGTCTGATATATTGTCGGTTAGTTCATAATTATTACTCTATATTTTGGTAAATTACAAGACGTTTTTTGGAAGTATTATTTTACCAGGCACGCCACATACTCTTATGAGAAACGTAAGGAACCTCATTTGATGGAAAGGATACGGCAAGAGAACACAGTAAAAGAAATCATTGAGAAGTTCCCCATAACACGCCGCATCTTTGAAACCTACGGCATTATGTGCGGCGGTAATATCCTCCCTGATAAGCCTCTTTCCTTTTTTGCCAAGATGCATAATATCAGTCCCGCCACATTGATTGAAGACCTTCAAAAACTTATCAATGGTGAGGTTGGTTCAACCGGCGAAGTCACAATTACAAAACCACAAACAGAGCACGTCTATGAAATCTTTGTTAAAACCGCCATCATCATTGTGCTGTCAACGGGATGTCTCTATGGCGCTTCGTTACTGGCTTATATGGCATTTAACAACTCCCCTGCTTCGGTATCCTGGATACTCACAGAAACTCACGGCGATACGCAGGTATACGGATGGGTTGGCCTTTTTATCATGGGCATCTCATATTTTGCTCTGCCCAAATTCTGGAATGCCATGCTCTATAGCTCGCCGTTGGCTTATAAATCATTTTTTTTGATGGTAGCTGGCATTTTTCTCTCCTTTGTTTTTAAGACGCTCTCGTATTACTCGGGTTTGTTTTTTCTCAAGATTCCTGCCTTGATCGGGTGTGCGTTTCAAGTCGCTTCGATAGCCATTTTCATTTATGTCATTTGCAGAACTTATTTAGCTTCAGAAAAAGAAAAATTTGAAGTTTACGAAGGGTTTCTCTTCTCGAGTTATCTCTGGTTCATCTTTCAGGCTATCGTTTTTGTTGCTTTATACTTCCATTTTACCGTTGTTGGAAACACAATCATACCAGAAGTCTTTAAAAACCCCATTCGGCATATCCAGATTGTTGGGTTTGCCTGCATGGTCATTATCGGTATATTCACAAAAACCCTGCCGATATTCCTAAGCATTCAGGAGCCCAACAAAAAGATCAATACCTATGTCCTCTATATCTTGAATATCTCAATTGCTCTAAGGACGATATCCGAGTTTTATCGGGAATATACCAATAGTCTTTATAGTTTCTTTAATGCAGTCTTCTGTATAGCAGGAATTTTGGAAGCCGTTGGAGTGCTTTTATTTATCTACAATTTGAACTTGTTCGACAGCAAAAAGACGGTTAAGAACACGGTTAATTTACCCACAGGATTTAGAAAATTTATCAGAGCTGCGCTTGTCTGGCTGTTTATTTCAGAAGGCGCACTACTCACTTTTACGGTTTATGAAACCATCTCAGGCGAACGGGTTTCCCATGCCTTGTTTGGGGCATACCGGCACGCCATTTTTGTCGGTTTTATTAGTATGATGATCGTTGGATGCGCCTCCAAGATGATTCCCCTGAGTAAAGGAGTGAAATTATGCAGCACAAAGCTGCTCAACACCACCTTCGTGCTTATCAACGTTGGCTGTATGTTCAGGGTAGTGGCACAACCGCTTTCCGCGCACGTTTACCCGCAACTCTATGCCCTCATGGGAATCAGCGGCTTCATTGAATATGCCGCCATGTTTTGCTTTGGTATAAATGCGTGGAATACGATGCAACTTGACGTTGAGGAAGAGACTACTGAACAAATCAAGGTCGCAACTGCCAACACAAATGTTTACCAGCTCATCAAGCAATACCCACAAACCCTGGATATTCTGATAGGGTTCGGGTTTAAACAACTAAAGAATCCCATCCTGAGAAACACCCTGGCAAGAACGATTAGCCTGGGACAGGCGGTACAGATCAATCCTGTCAACCTTGAGGATCTATTGAAGGAATTAAATATTGCAATAAAGATGTGCGTAATGAATACAGTTTAATATTGTTACTTCGCCAAAATCGCTGGACCTGCTTTAACCATATATTTTATTCCCGAAACTAGCGTAATGATTGTGGTAAGCCATAGCATTATTATAATCCCCTGCTTGATTGCTATAATATGCTGGAGATGAGCAAAGAACAATAAAATTACACTAATGGTAAGCGACTGGATAAACATCTTCGCCTTTCCCCATATCGTTGCTCCAAATTCAATCCCCTTCGATTCTGAATAACTTCTCAGACTGTTAACCAAAAATTCTCTCGCCACAATCACGACAACCATCCATGACGGTATGATATCACGGGCATGTTGTATGAGTAATATAAATCCGCCGCAGATAATGATCTTGTCTACAAATGGGTCTGCAATACGCCCAAAATCTGTAAGAAGACCTTTTTTACGCGCCAAATAACCATCCAGCCAATCAGTTAACCATGCTAACAGAAATGCAAGAAGGGAAATGGTATAATAACGGTATGATAAGACCACAAAGAATACAATGGCAAGCAAAAGTCTCATGAGGGTTAAACGATTGGGTAAATTGAATGCCACACATTTTGAGAAATCGAACGAACTCATGGAAGTCCTCTTTTCAACTTTTAATACACGTTCCCACCAAATCATATCCAATGGTTTCAGCAATTATCATATTTTTAATATCGCCAACTTTCAAATGATTTTCTTGAATAATTACCTTACTGTCAACATCGGGCGCATCCCCGTACGTCCTGCCGAGCCATCCCCCATTTTCTTCATCCTTCTCATCCACAATAACTGGGACTGAATCCCCCACCAGGTTTTTATGTTTTTCCAAAATAATTCTTTGTTGTGCCAGCATAATTTCCTTTAATCGCTGATCCTTTACCTTTTTGGATATTTGCTTTTTGAAAGACGCTGCGGGTGTGCCGTCTTCTTTCGAGTAAGTAAATGCTCCCAATCTTTCAAATTGCGCAGTTTTTACAAATTCTAAAAGCTCAGCAGAATGTTCTTCCGTCTCTCCAGGAAACCCAACAATAACAGACGTTCTCAGAAATAGGCGGGGGATATGCCTTCGCAAATCATCAATCAGACTCTCAATATGCGCATGGGTAACACCCCGTCCCATCTTTTCCAGAATCGTATCATTAATATGTTGAATAGGCAGATCGATATATTTACAGATTTTATCCTGTCGACTTATCACCTGAATAAGCTTAGGATAAAAATGTCGAGGGTGGGTGTACAGCAACCGTATCCACTCAATCCCCCTTATCTCAGAAAGCTTCTCTAGTAAAATATGCAACTGCTGTTTCCCATACAAGTCAATTCCGTAAGAAGTTGTATCCTGCGAAATAATATTAATTTCCTTTACACCTTCGCATGCCATTTGGCGCGCCTCTTCCAGAATATTTTCCATCGTTCTGCTGTAAAACTTGCCTCTTATACCTGGAATGGCACAATAACTACAACAATTATCACAGCCATCGGATATTCGAAGATAAGCGTAATGCCGCGGGGTTAACCTAATGCGATTTCGCCAATCATCGCAGCGTTGAATGGAATGGTTTTTTCCCCTTTTGTGATTCGAACCAGACAAATCGGTTAGTCTGTCAAAGTCCTTTAACCCAACCACATGGTCAATTTCAGCGATTTCCTTTTGCAATTCTTTGGGATACCGCTGGGCTAAACAACCCGTTACAATGAGCTTTTTGCACTGTGCATCTTCCTTAAGCTTTGCGGCCTTTAAGATTGTGTCAATTGACTCCTTTTTAGAATCTTCAATAAAACCGCAGGTATTTACGATCAGCACCTCCGCATCCTCAGGATATTGACAAATCGTGCTTCCGCTATTGGCTACCCTGCCGAGTATCTCCTCCGCGTCCACTAGATTTTTTGGACATCCCAAATTGATTAAAGCAATTTTCTTAGATTTCATGCTATACCTTGTTCTTCTTGATTCATACGGGCCATTTGAGCATCCCATTCTTCCAGAGTTAGGAACACCTCTCTTGCCTGACTGCCCTTATATTCTCCCACAATCCCATCCTCTGCCATTAAGTCAATCAGTTTGGCAGCACGTGAATATCCGATCTCCAGTCTTCTTTGTAAGAGAGAAACAGACCCCCTTTGCGTCTCCAGTATAATTCTCACAGCCTCATTATAGAGGTTATCCTTGTCGCTATTCTGTTTATCCGAAGTACCCTTCCAACACTTCAGTTCAGGATTGAACTGTGGCGCGGCATGTTTTTTGAGATATTCAACCACATCCTTTACCTCTTCATCACTTACATAAGCCCCTTGAACACGCACCAGTTTCGAAGTTCCCGGCGGCAAGAATAACATGTCGCCGCTTCCCAATAATTTCTCTGCCCCATTTTGATCCAGAATTGTCCTCGAATCAACTTTTGAAGCAACATAAAATGAGATTCGAGAAGGTAAATTAGATTTAATTAACCCGGTAATCACATCGACCGACGGTCGCTGTGTTGCCAGAATGAGATGAATACCCACGGCACGCGATTTTTGTGAAAGACGGGTTACTGAGGCTTCAACTTCTTTAGATGCCACCATCATTAAGTCGGCTAACTCATCAACAATGATAACAATATGTGGCAGATAGAACGGCACATCCTCAAGGTTAGCGTCTCCTTCCGGGTTTAAGCGTTTTTTGATCTCTGATGTTCCCAGTCTATTGTAACCATTGATGTGTTTTACACCGACGCTGGCCAGTAACGCATACCGCTCTTCCATCTTGTTTACCGCCCATTCCAGCACCGCAGCGGCTTTTTTCATATCTGTTACAACAGGGCTTATCAGGTGAGGGATTTCTCTAAATAATGAAAATTCGACCATTTTAGGATCCACCAGCAAAAGCTGAACTTCATTGGGATGCCGCAGGAATAGAATACTCAATATAATTGAATTTAAGCAAACCGATTTCCCTGAACCAGTCGTCCCAGCAATGAGCAGGTGCGGCATAGACGCCAAATCGGATATGACTGGATTTCCCGCCACATCCTTACCGATGAGGAGCGTAATAGCCATCTTCTTTCGCGCTTCATCAGACACCTCCAGCAATTCTCTCAGTATCACCATTTTTCTCTGGATATTCGGTACTTCTACACCTATGGTAGACTTACCCGGCAAAGGCGCTACAACCCTTACACTAGGCGCTTTCAATGCGATGGAAAGATCATCTGAAAGGCCCACAACCTTGCCAACCTTCGTTCCCGGCGCCAATTCCAATTCATACATGGTGATGACTGGTCCTCGTTCGATTTCCACGACTTCTGATTGTACATTAAACTGGGTGAGGGTATTTTTTAAGACATTCGCACGCTGTGTAATTTGATCCCAATCGTCTGCATGCTCCTTAAAAAGCGGTTTTTCCAATAATTCTATTGGTGGCAAGTCGTATTTATATTCTTTTTCCCTGAGGACATCAGCGTTATAAGCAACAGGTTCTTCCTCTTCTGAGTATTGTTTACCTTCGGATGGCTCTTGAGTTCCTCTTGTCTTCCCCAAGGAATTGAGCGATCCGTTCTCGGTTTCAATAGTTTCAATCGCAGGATACGCGCCTATTACATGATTATCAACCGGAACACCTGAACTATCGACATCTTCTGCTTTGGCTTCATTTGTCAATGTAGATTTGACTTCTCTTAATTTTGGCGCTTTAATAAATGGGGACATCGGAGAGGTATTGAGTATAAGTATAATTGATATTAAAAACCCAGACGCCAAAATAATGACAGTGCCGGTTATATTGAAGTACCCGTATAATCGAGAAACAATCACAACTCCAAAAACTCCTCCAAAATTGGCAGACAAAAGTGATTTTTTAAAGACATAGCAGCCCAAGGTCAGCAGAGATGCAGATGAAAACAGCAATAAAACTGTCCCAATAAATTTTACCCAGAGACATTCTATACTTTCCTTATAAAGATATACTGCGCCTAACAATCCCGTCAAGACAACTATCAGGTATGAGGTTTTACCTAAACCAGCTATTGCATATCCTGCAACTTGCGCCCCCGTTATTCCACAAAAATTCTTAACAGGGTTATTGATGGGATAATCTGCAAAAGGAGGGTCGTGAGAAGAATAACTGAGAAAACTTAAGAAGAAAAATAATGCGAAGGCTATAAGGAGAACTGCAGTAATGTAATGTGTAAAACGTTTCATCCCCATATTATTCCTTCTGAAGATTTAAGAAAATTCCAACTAAGGCAAGCTGTATTAGTGTCCCGTATGACCAAAACCGCCTATGCTACGACGAGATTCTTCCAGACGTTCAACCTCGATCAGTTCAGCCCTGATTACCGGATGAACCACCAATTGCGCAATCCGCATCCCCCGTTCTACCGTAAAACGTTCTTTCCCAAGATTGCATAAGATAATCCCAATTTCTCCACGATAGTCACTGTCAATGGTGCCGGGTGTATTCACGATTGTCAATCCATACTTTAAAGCCAAACCGCTTCTAGGCCTGACTTGCGCTTCATAACCAAACGGTAACTCGATATGGATGCCCGTAGGAATCAGTTTTATTTCCCCATGTTCAAGCTGAACAGTATTTTCCACTGCTGCATATAAATCCATACCGCTAGCTGCCTCGCTCATGTACTGGGGTAAAGGCAAATCCTCGCATCCCTGCTTTCTCATCACCTTCATTTTTATCTTGTTCACTTATTATCCCTCTTCTTGTCAAGCTCCCCTTTGATTACACTGACGATCTTCTCTACTGAGGCCAATCTCCCCACTCCAATACGCCCCGTACACAACCTACCCTCTTCCGGTTCGATAATTATGTATCCAAGTTTTTTCAATTTCTTTATATTCTCCTGCACAATGGGATTCAAATACATGCTATCATTCATTGCAGGCGCTATAATTACAGGAGTACGCGTCGCCATGACGGTGCATGTTAAAGCATCATCAGCTATGCCTGATACAACCTTGCCAATAAAATTTGCCGTAGCCGGTGCAACTATCATCAAATCCGCTTCCTCAGCCAGAGCTACATGCTCAGGATCGTAATTTTCACTATCAACAAAAAGATCGGTGATAACCTTGCTCTTTGAGATTGTCTGAAAAGTCACTGGAGTTACAAAGCGCTGGGCACATGATGTCATAATCACTGTAACACGATTTCCCTGCTTAACCAGACTTGACACAACCTCCACAGCCTTGTACACAGCAATACTTCCAGTAACCCCTAGAATAATATTATTAGACATAATTACACCAATTTTAGTATTTTACGAATAATATTTATCGTTTCTTCCAAATCATCGTTGACAACACAATGATCATATCTGTCTTTATATTCTAATTCTTTATCAGCCGTTTTCAATCGAACTGCCATATCCTGCTTTTTATTTGTATTTCTTTTAACCAGCCGCTGGCTCAGCGTTTTTTTGTCTGGAGGCAGTAAAAATATGGAAATAGCTTCCGGAAATTTTTCCATAATTTGCAACGCACCCTGTACTTCTATTTCAAGTAAATAAAAAATCTCTTTTGAGATTGCTTCTTGGAGCGCCTTAACGGGAGTTCCATAGAAATGCCCACAATACTCAGCATACTCCGCCAGCTCGCCCTTCTGAATCATATCCTTGAATTCAGCAGTGGAGACAAAATGATAGGATTCTCCATTATTTTCGTTTTGTCTGGGCGGGCGCGTAGTAACAGAAACTGATTTTTTTACACGAGCATCATTTTCGAGAAGCTTACATACCGTTGTCTTGCCCGATCCAGACGGCCCAGAAATGATTACAATCTTACCCATCTCGTTAAAGATCCAGAAACAAATACGAAACTTATTCAATGTTAAATATCTGTTCCCGAATTTTCTCAATCTCTGTTTTTACATCTACTAAATCTTTCAACATCACACTCTCATTTGCCTTGGAGCACATAGTGTTGGTCTCGCGGAACATTTCCTGGATAATGAAATCGAGTTTCCTACCTACCGATTCATCTGAATTTATGGTTTCCTGTAGTTGATATAAATGGCTTTTTAGACGGCTGATTTCTTCGGTAATATCGCATCGTTCTGCAAAGATGGCAATTTCACGGCAAAGGCTGTTATCCGTAATTTCTATATCGGTTCCCGCCAACAATGTCGCAACCCTGCCTCGCAAACGTTTACTATATTCCTGAACAACAATGGGCGCCATGGTTTCAATCTTGTTCAGAACGGAAAGAATAAACTCTTTTCTTTGTTCGATATCTTTTGCGAGATGTTTCCCTTCAACCGCACGCATTTCCAGCATCTTTCCCAATGCCTCTTTTGTGAGAGAAATACACAGAGTTAACAAAGAATCTTTATCCTCTTTATTATTTTTCCCTTTTTGTAGCACACCCGGAAGCAATATTAAGGAACTAACAGATATTTTCTCTCTCGAACCGATCTCTTTTTTGATATTGCTTAATACATGATAATATTCTTTTAACCTATCAACATTCAGGGCATATTCGGACTCTTGCCGAAGCGGTTGATAATTCAAATTCAAAAGAATGGTACCTCGAACGACTTTTTCCCTTATCGGACGTTCAATTTCGCTTTCGCAAGATTGCAGCG
Organism: Planctomycetota bacterium; assembly: GCA_018968795.1. GTDB lineage: Bacteria > Planctomycetota > Brocadiia > Brocadiales > Brocadiaceae > REEB58. Next base: position 9,544 of record JAGWZR010000017.1, read on the forward strand.
CCTCCGGTAACCGTGAGTCTATCTTTAAGAATCGATTATTAACCGACCGAAGCTCAACACGTATCGTGCGTTCATCATCTTTATACTCAGCAATGCCAAATCCTGTCATGCTTTTGAGCATCAAGGTCACCAGAAAATTTGAATTAGTCTCTTAAGGATAAATCGTTAATAAAAACTTTTGAGTGCGAATCCCAAACCACTTCTCACTTCAATTATTGGTTTGAACTTTTGCCTGTTCCTTTTTGTTCTTCGGTTGGTGTTTTGTTCGACGTTTGCTCCGCCTCTTTAACAGGATTCATACCCAGTGATTGACTACCCGATGTCTTGCTTGTCTCTTCTTCGACTATGGTTTGCATCCCAACATCAGAAGGTTTACTTTCTCCTTTTCGATGGGGACCATAATCTTCTTTGCGCTGTCCTTCATGTCCGGGATGTTCATGAGTATGTTGCACATGAGGAACTTCTCGCTTCGCCATGGTATTTAAGGCACTCGTGGGAATGGATAGTTTAAACAAAAAGACAGTAGCAACAATAAATGCAGCGCCTATCAGATACGTAACTTTAGTTAAAAATGTGCTTGTTTTTGTACCAAATGCAGACTGGTCTCCTAATCCGCCAATAGCAGCAAGCCCTCCACCCTTACCCGATTGTAACAAGATAGCTCCAATCATGAATGCGCATAATACAGGCAACACAATCTTCAATGCAGTAACTAAATTTAAAAAATAGAATGCATTAAGTATTCCAAAAATAACAACAATTGCAATTCCCCACTTAAATGCCTTTTCAGCCTTTACCATGTAACTCTCCCAATATGAAAAAATCAACTAACAAAAAACACTAATAATTTGATGCTGCTTCAATAATTTTGGAAAAGGATTCCAGCTTAATACTTGCGCCGCCTACCAAAAACCCGTCGATCTCTGGCTGTGCCATTAACTCTCCGGTATTCTCAGGTTTAACGCTTCCCCCGTATTGGATATATACGCTATCCGCAATATCTTCGCCATAGTCACCCGTTAAAATACCCCTGATGAACGCATGAACCTCATTTGCCTGCTCAGGCAAAGCCGTTTTCCCGGTACCTATAGCCCATACAGGCTCGTAAGCAATTACACATTCTTTTATTCGATCCGCATTAATTCCCCTTAAATTATCCTTTAACTGATTCTTAACCACGTATTTTGTTCTTCCGTCTTCCCTCTCATTTAACTTTTCTCCGATACATAAAATAGGTTTTAAATTAGCAGATAATGCAGCCTTTAATTTGGAATTGATAAAAGAATCGGTTTCACCAAAAATGTGCCTTCTTTCGGAATGGCCTACCAGCACATGACTGCAACCAACTTCCTTTACCATTAATGCAGAAATTTCACCCGTATAAGCGCCGCGCTGCTCACTATGGATATTCTGCGCCGACACCTTGATACCACTGCCCTCCAATATCTTGCAAATATCTTTCAAGAAAATAAATGGCGGGCAAATTCCACAAATAATCTTGTTGCTATTACTCAAACTATTTCTGAGAGACTGGGCAAATTCTACTCCTTCAGCAAGTGTGAGATTCATCTTCCAATTTCCAACAATAAACGGTTTCTTCATCATCGTATCCGAATATATACCCTTAATCACCTTTTGGAAACGATCCCAAAATCTTCATATCAAAACACTTTTTAGATACCTCTTTGATCACCTTTTGAATAGTCTCATCTGACACATGCCCCTCAAAATCCAAGTAAAAACAATATTCCCATGCCTTTTTTCTGGTCGGCAACGACTCAATATTTGTAAGATTAATGTTATGGGTTTTAAAAGGTTCTAATATCTCCAATAATGCTCCAGCATTATTTTTTATATAACACATCACTGCCGTCCTATCTTTTTCGCTGGGAGCGCTATACTCTTTGCTCAAAACAAAAAACCTTGTTATATTGTTTGGATTGTCCTCTATGTTTTTAAAAAGAATATTTAATCCACACCGCTGTGCTATCTCTACATTAGCAATTATCGCAGAATATTGCCCCTCTTTTTCAGCCTTTAAAGCCTTCTCAAAAATACGAGCAGCCTCAGCACTACTACTTACCTCTATTAACTCGGCATAAGGGAGATTCCTTGCCAACCAATTTTTACATTGAGACAGAATCTGTAATTTAGAATATACTGTTTTAATTTCTTCCTTTGTACATTTTGCCATCAAACTGTGATGTATCGGCAAAATAATTTCTGCACATACTTTGACATCGAATTCCACAAACATATTTAACGTTTCTCTTATGCCGCCTTCTGTAGAGTTTTCAACAGGCACAATCCCGTAATCACTTCTCCCCCCAGCCACATCTCGAAACACATCATCAATACCTCTTACCGGAACGTACTCAACCGATGACCCAAACTTTTGTTTGGCAGCAAGGTAACTAAAGGTTCCTTCTGGACCAAGATACGATACCTTAATCGCTTTCTCTAATACCAGGGAACCAGCCATTAACTCGCGGTAGATTGCCATGAGACATTCGTTCGACAAAGGACCTTTATTTTGTGACGTTATCCTTGAATACACTTCTTGCTCCCTGTTAGGGACATAGACCTGCGCCCGATTTCGCTTCTTAATTTCACCAATTTTTAATACAATTTTTGCCCTTTCATTAAGTAGGTCTACAATCTTTGAATCCAAAGCATCAATTTCTTTTCTTAAATAGTCTATGTCCATACCGAATTGATTAATTCCCACCTTCTGTAATTTATGTTTAGTCGTTGCCAACAAAGCATTTAGATTTACATATATTTTGTAGTAAATTTATCAGAATTTGTCATAAGAGTCAATAAAATTAAGTTATTTCAGTTTTTTTAATTGACTGTCAACAAAAGGTTGATAAAATAATTTAGTAAAGATATTTATGTTGTTCTAATATTTTGTAGATAGGTATTTTATGACCTTTTATCATAAACTACCTAGCGTTCTTTGAATTTAATAGGATTTTTATTTTATTCGCATTTTTATTTATCTGCCTGATTTTTCCAACATATTTAAAAAATAGGTTAGGTATTTATTATGTAATCTTCTCCGTATTAAATTTTTAGTAGAAAGGAAGATATACATGGTAGGTGGACGACTTAAAGGTTCACAACAAAGGATTGGTATTTTTGTTGATGTCCAAAATATGTTCTATTCAGCAAAGGCATTGCACCAATCAAAAATAGATTATAGTAAGCTTTTATTAGAAATAGTAAGTGACAGGAATCTTATTCGCGCAATAGCGTATGTAGTACAAAAACCCGATGTAGACCAATCAAGTTTTACCGATGCATTGAGCCGTTTAGGATACGAAATTAAATCAAAGGAACTAAGACTGAGACCCGACGGCACTGCAAAAGGAGATTGGGATATGGGCATCGCTATTGATACAATCGCAATTGCTCCAAAACTCGACACCGTAGTACTGGTCAGCGGCGATGGAGATTTCGTACCGTTAGTAGAAATGTTGAAAGCGCATGGTTGTAGAGTAGAGGTTGTCTCATTTAGGCGTAGTACAGCCGTAGAACTTATCAGTGCCGCCACGAAGTACACTGCTATAGAAGAATCAATGCTGTTTAAAGAAAAAAAATTCCAAAAAAGTGATACTCCAAACGAATAGTCATATAACCCCAGAAAAACTCAATGAGTGTCAATCAGCAATAGGATACTCCTTTAACAATGCTGGAGTTCTTGAAAAAGCATTGACACATACCTCCTGCAGATTGGAAAATAATTTTTCTAATGAACGATTAGAATTCTTGGGGGATGCTATACTGGGTATGATTATTTCTGATTATCTTTACAGAAACTTACCACAGTGTAGTGAAGGTGAACTAACAAAAATTAAATCAGTGGTAGTAAGCCAAACAACGCTTTCGAAGGTTAGCATGGAAGCCCACTTAAAGGATTTTCTTTCGGTAGGACGAGGTTTAAACGACCAGAATTTTTTCCCAAAGTCTTTACTTGCAAACGTGTTTGAGGCTGTAATAGCCGCGATATATCTTGACGGAGGGTTTGAGGCAGCATACAGCTTTACAATAAAATATTTAAAAAAAGAAATCGATATTGTCTGCAAAAATCAGCATGAGAAAAATTACAAATCAATTCTTCAGCAATACAGCCAAAAGGAATACGGCATTACCCCTAATTATCGTGTATTACAACAAATTGGCCCAGATCATGGGAAGTCTTTTGAGGTAGTAGTTTTAATAAAAGATAATGAATACGGTACAGGATGGGGCAGAAGTAAAAAAGAAGCTGAACAATCCGCCGCAAGAGAGACGCTAAAAATTCTTGTTCCCAGTTTAATTTACGAATGATGATAAGTTCCAACATTTAAAATAAACAAGAAAGGAGTTCATTCATGACAAAAAAGATAAATAAAAAGAAAATTGTGGGTATCTGCCATGCGGGTATCAATAAAACAGCATGTCCAAGCATTGGAAAAACGAGACACATTCGCATTAAATTATTGGCATTACAAAGGCAAAAAGATTTTGACATAAAAAAAGTAATGAAACTCAGGGCGGAGTTAAAAGAAAGGAAAATTCAAGGAATTGCCGCAGACTGCGAAAGCTGTGGATTCAATACCTCCGGGAAAGCACCAGCCACAGCAACACAATAGTCGGTGATCAAGTATTGGTTAATATTTCTT
>JAGWZR010000018.1 GCA_018968795.1 Planctomycetota bacterium
TCCAACCACAGCGAAAAATCACGGTAGTTGATGGCAGTCGCGGAAGGCGTTGACAAGTAGTTCAATACTTGCGGGTCGTCAAACAAGATATAGTATGCAAAGTAAATGGTTTTTCCTGCAAACTTGTAGCCTTGAAAATCAAGACCGGCCATGTTTTTGCCAAGGGCCCCGTAATCGATGCCATGTATTGCATAATCCTTCAAGGACACTTGTACACGGCTCAGAAAAGTAGAACCACAGAGCACAAGGTACTCGGCAGAACCGCCTTCTGGCAACAATGTTTGTATCATGTTCTGAAGGTCTGCCTCGGTAACACCGGGGGTAGAGGAATAAGTGTTCACAATACCGCTCGACAGCACCCAGTCCAGAATACCACGGGTAGTACGCGTAGTAGTGGTGTATGGCGCAGTCGATGGCGATTTTTGGCCAAACATAACAAGAAGCTCACGGTCGCGGGCAAACTCCTTCATAAGGATGTCCTCAACCGTAAAATACCAGCTACGACCATCGCCAAGCAACGTACGGTTACTCATTTCAGAACCGGTGATCTTCATCGCCCGGCGTATGATCTGGGTGTAGTTAAAGTCCTCGTAAGGCAAGAACACACGTCCAAGAGGGCCGGTAGAACCTTCTGCAAATGCAGAAAACACATGCCCCAATGAAAAGTTTGTGTTTGCGGTAGCTGCAGACCAGTTAGGGTTAGTCCCCGTAGGATCGATTTTGAGCAACGTTACCTGTTGGAACAACGTTACGTTGGTATAGGTACCGATAGCGGTAACAAGGCCCAAAGTACGGGAGTCGTTCACCTGGATCACGTCGCCTACCTGGTAATAACCGATGCCGGCACCAGCGGATGCAGGGATCGTCGTGTTAAGTACGATTGATGGAGTGCCTTGGCCGGAAGATACGGCAAAGACAGTGGAACCGACGCGGGTCCTGTCCATAATGCTCCATGAGAATACATCTTGAGCAACTGGCTCAGCAGCCCCAAGCTTATCTAACAAAGTAGTTAAATAGTATTGTGGGTATTTATAAGTAAGTATCTTACTATGTTCAGGATCGTAGCTTAATGTTACCTTTAGTGTATTTAACCACTAAATTCTGTTACTTACTTTCTCGTAACAGGTCGGACTATATCTTAGCAGTGTTATCTGCTTTCTGCGCTCGTGTGTTTAAAGATGCATCTACTTTATATAACATAGATGGTATTTCTGCTTTGACAAAAGGGTAAATCAATTTAAGGAATTTTTCTCCTTCATGCTTTCCCATACGAAGAACATAATTATCTTGATTCATTGTTTTGTTTATTCTCCAATTCAGGTTCCAAACTTCTTTAAAATAAGTTTGAATTTCTACAATTTGGGAATAATTGCCTTTCAACGAAATTTTTACGTGGTATGTTTTAATTTTATTGGTTTGTCGATTATAAAGCTTATTTAAGCTTCCATCGTCTAAATACCAAATTATAATACCAAGTAACGATAATTTATTCAAGACTTGCCTTCTTAGGGTTTTAACTCCATTTTGGTAGAGAAAGCGCCTAAGAACTTTAAAGTATGGATGGCCCTTTTTAATACATTTATCAAATAAGGGTCTTTTTCCATCCTTTGACTGTCTTCTATACTGGCTATAGATTTTTGGTTTTTTACCCCCTAAAATAGAATGAATTTTATTTAATTTCCATTCTAAATAAGCTAATTGTTCAGGGCAATGAGTTACACTAAACTCGCCATACATCATTTTAGTTACGCCATTTGTTTTTTCTCTAACGTAACCATCACCAATACAGAGTGCTAGTAGCACTCTTTTTTCTTCTTTTGTCATATTTTAAATCCACTTGGGATTATTTAGTTTATCTTTAAACTTAGTCTCTGAACCTTCCTATTTAAAGGCTTGGCTGCTGATTGTCCTTATAGGAGTTCCAGCAATTCACAGAATTTTATTTTAAATCAGGAACCTATTTCTCCTTAATCCCTGATTGAAACACGTAGCCCTCTAGTTGTGAGTTGACGGCGTATGTTCCGCCTACCAACGGAGGGGTGGGATAACCTTGTGCGGGCATTTTAGTTTAGTTTTGTTTTAAGTTCTATTAAAATTTTATTTAATAGCCAAACCGGACAAATAAACATCTAATGGATTTACCCTATCGGTGGGTGCAGCCGGAGGGGCACCAGGCGCAGTTATTTTGGGGTTTTGAATTTCGTTCAATAAATCCCTTTTTACCGCGTTTTTGATCTGTTGCTTCCTGAACTGATCTATTTTACTGCCGTATTTTACGTTGAACAGCCCCGTGAGGGCCTGTGCCAAATCGCCGCCAGTCTGCGCGAGCAATGCCCGGCCTATTGGTTTTGATGTAAAATCGCGCAATAAACCATCTTTGTGGGACTGGCTCAGTTTAAACCCGTACACGTCATCTATTTTGCCCAATGCCGCCTGCACTGACGACTCAAACGCCTGCCTTTCGGCCTGCGCCTGTGCCTCTATAGATAATCTCTGCTGCTGCTGTATCTGGGTATACTGGTTTTGCAATTCAAGGCCCCTTAGCTCTTTGTCGAGATCGCTGGTCTTTTCCAGGTAATCGTCAATTTCTTCTACGGTTTTGCCTTTCTGTGCAAGTGCATTGTACGCCCAATTTTCAAACAGCAGCACCGGATCCTGTTTTTGCCAGTCCACTGATGAAACCTTTAAGTATTCCAAATAGTTTCCTCCTTGTTTTGCTATATTCACAGCTTTTGCCAAGTCCTCGGGAAGCACATCTATATTTTGTTGTGCCGCCTCCGCCTTGATCTTGACCTCCGATACCGCCTTTAATAGGTCCTCTTTTGTCTTTGCGGCCTCAAACCCAAGCTCTTTGGCAATGGTCTGAAAATCGAACGACGGTGCGGGAACTACTGGTCCGGTTACAGGGAGATCCGTTTCCCAATTATCGACTATTTTATCCAGGTCCGTTGGGCCGTCCACTGAGGGCTTAATAGCCGGTTCGGGGGCAATCACCTCTTTGGGGGAAGCAGCCGATGGGGCTATAACCGGCGCAGATGGCTGTGGCGGGGTTACATGGTCGTCAATAATGGGCAATTGGATTTGTTCGCCTGGCTTAGCTGTCATTTGCGAAAGTATATCCTTAAGTTCGTTATCCAATAATCCTTGATCTACAGGCATAATATATTTGTTGTTAATAAGTGGTTAGTCTATATCAAATTCCTTGCCAATACTATTTAAGTGGCCGTTTTTCAAATTTTTCTTTGTTTTTTTGTTTGGCGATCTCCAGCTCTATCCGCTTAAGGGCAAGTTGCTCTTTAAATCCTATCAAGCTTTGTTTTAGGTCAAGCTTTCCCTGCATCAATACTTTTTCAAGTCCTGAATGTTCTTTCATCTGCTTTAATTGCGCGTCTACCTGAAGTGCCTGTCTGTCAAGTTCTTGTTTGGACTGGGCCTGCTGCATAAGCTGGGACTGTTGATCCATTTGATTTTGCTGTTGCTCTTGGGCCTGGGCCTTCTCCCTGTTGAATTCAAGTTCAAGGTCCTGCATCCCTTCGTCAACATCTTTCTCCATCAGCAGTTTAAGTGCGGACGGGAAAGAAATAGAATTCTGCTGGAGAGCGGTCATAACCATTTGGTAGAAAAGCTGCTGGTCTGCTATAACAGGCGGTACCTCTTCTATAAATACGTTATAGTCGTTTAAATCCAGCTCTATGTCCTCTTTAAGAAAATCTATGCCAGCGTCGCCCAAAATAGGCGCAAACCTTTCTTTTCCGGCCCACGCTATTTTTCCAAGTTTGGCCTGGCGGTTAATCGACCTTGTAAAAAATTTACTGAATATATCGTAGTACATTGCAGTTGAAAGGCTGCTTTGCAACAATGCGGAGTTTGTAACGCCGACTGCCTGGGAAGAACTTTGGATAAGCCCTTGGCGTGCCTCGTTTACACCTGAAATGGCATCCATCTCCCTGTCCATTAACATGGAAATATTTATGTACTGTTCTACTGCCCCAGATAGGGTCATGTCTATTTCTTTAAACTGGTTGTACTGGCCAGCACCTTCCACAGCGGAGTTGATAAAAGCTATCCCGGCAATTGAAAGATATTTCATGGCCGTGTGCACATCCCAGCCTTTTGGCAATTGGGACACATCATAAACAAAGCCTTTTCCCTTTGCACGGGCCATCATTACCTGGAGCTGGTACATTGCAATGTTTTTAAGGTTTTGCATTGGCCTCAAACGCTGTACTTTGGAAATTATGGCCCCGTTCATAAAATTGGGGATACACGCCGTATAGGGGGGATCGGATTTGGCCATCATGTTGGGGTCTATATCCCGGCCCTGGTTGTCCATTTCGCCCCAGTCCCTCATAAATTTTCCGCCTATCAACGTTCCGGTCCTCCAGATCTGGATAAGGTTCTGTTTTACGTTATCCCCGTTTGCACCGTTTGACATTTTTTTTACATGGATACCGTTGTACTTGTCTTCGGAATATTTATGGGACAACGTCTTAAAATCCTGCCAAAACCCTTTTACGACAAGCACACGCAGCTCCCCTGCCTCTTGTTTGAATATCCTCAGGCGGGAAGACCTGTCTATAAACCCAAAATCGTTTGCGTCCACAGAAGTTGTTGCAAAAGATTGCTGGTTTGTCAAAAATGCCTGGTAGGCATTGTAGGCGGATTTAAGTTCTTCTTCTGTGATATTGTAGCGTTTTGTAACATCCTTCAACGGCATATAGACAATTTCGCCCCAAATTGTGGAATCGGAAAGAAAATCGTCAATGCAGTGGGAATCAAAGATCATGGCCCTTGGGTCTACACGCGTCATTTTTGGGACGCCGTCTATTACCTCGTGCCTCATAAAAGCGGCCCCCATTATCAACAAATCCCTAAAACAGGACATGCGCTCATAATCCCAGTTATCGTATTTGCGCAGCCATTTCAACATGGCCCTCATAACGATCTCTGCCCTGTCCTTATATGTTTTGTTCATGTACACGTCCAGTTCGTTCTCCGAGGAGGGCGTAAACCCTTCGTCTGATTGAAGTGGTAGGCCGTGCATTTGTTCAAGTATATCCGCAATGGGCTGAAACCGCATATTGATAAGAAGCTCATTGCGTTTGTCCATTTTGCGGGACTGGGCTTCTTTGTTATATGCCTTTACATCGATCTTATAGTTGCGCTGGATAAGCTCACCTATCAATAGGTCAACCTTGACCGCTATTTTATTGTAATCTGCCCATTTTGCGGGCAATACTTCCCCATCCTCCGCAGTCTGCAAAAATTGGTACTCGTCGCCCGATTGAAGGCCTAAATAGAAATTTACGCACTCGTTCATAAGCGCGTACCTATCGGTGTAACCGGAAAGGATAGACCTGTTGGTTATGGCCTGTACAAACTGTTTATGGTATAGTTCTGTCTGCTTATCCGCGTCTGGAACAAAAAGCGACGGGAAAGATATTGAAAAACTATTGGATGTCTCCATTCTTTGAAGTGAGGCTCGTTTATATTATACCTACAACTATCGTGCTAATCTGTTGGGGGCCCGTGGTTTGACTTCCACCGGCCTTAAAGGAGCAGTCAAATCCAGCCCAGGGCCTTTGTAATTGTCAAGGATTCCAGGCCGTTTTTCGTATTTAACCCGTTTGATCTCGCCGTTTACGCTCCTAAACCCAAAATTTGGGTTTGTGGACAAGCTGTCCAAAGCAGTTGACGGTGGTGTTTTATATGAATCAAGCATTATAAGGGCTATGCCAAAAGCCATTGCCCTATCAGTATTTTTGGCACCGAAATAAAGGAATTCCTGCAAAAGCTCGTAAGAGGGTATCCATGAACAATAATCTTTTACATATTTGCCGATACAGCCTTTGAGGTAATCTTTGGCCTGGGGTGTCATTTGGTACCCAACCGTATCTGCGCGCCCCCCGGTTATCTTGGCTACCCCAAGTGGTGTCCTGGCCAGTAAATGCGTTTTGCCTGTGGCCTTAAAATGCTGGATCATAAGGTACCTGTTGCGTTCAATCAGTATTTTAGCGTTGTTATAGTACATTGAGCATAACAGTGCCTGTTCAAAAAATTCGATTACTTCTTTAGGGCGGTCAGTGTACTCGCATACAATTTTGGCAGGCTCAAGCCCTTTTGCCCGTTTTAGGCCAAACAAACTTAAGTCGGACGCTTCAGAGGATACGTCATCATGGTCGGCAGGGTCGGCCCCAAAAATATATAAGTTATCAACACCTGGCTCGGGGTGTTCATAGATTATTATTTTGCCTTGGGCAGATGGTATCCATTCCGCCCTTTCGTCGTTTGCAAGCCTAAAAAAGCCTTTAATAGATTTTGCAGGGGTTTCCCGCAGTGAATGCATCTGGGCCCGTATTTTAAGAAGATCGCCAACACCGGCGGCAGCAGTGACGGTAAATGCCTCTGCAACTGTAAGGGGATACCGTTGTAAAAACGAATTATATTCCTCGGGCCTTAGCTTTTCTTTTTCATGGCGTTTGTACACGATCCACCTAATACAGCTTTCTTTATCATCGTTCCCGTACTCGTCGCAATGGAGGCCTTGGAACCCAGACATAAAAAACCGTTTAAGCTTAAAAGCGTTGGAATTAGACCATAAATATTCAAGGTCTTTGCCCTCTGCGCCAATATCGCCCGCGGTGCCAAAAATAACTGGTATCCCGGTGCGGCGAGTTTCAGACATCAAACAATCCTCCGTATAGTTGAACAAAACTGCCAAATTTTTTGTTTTTCCCCCTTCGTCAGCGACCCACTTAGATAATTGGCGCCCTTCATAGGCATTATCGGTAGGGGCCACCGCAAATATCGAACACTCGTTTCCTTTTTTTATCTTTGTCCCATTTGAATCTTTGATATAATAGGAAAAATGAAGTTCGCTTTTTGTGTTGGAAGACAATTTGACGCGAAGAAACGCAGGAAGGTTTTCGTATATAAATTTAACTTTTCGGAAAAGGTCAAACGAATCCCGTTCGGTTTTGCTGTTCATTCCGATATGCTGGTTTCTTTTAAAAAGGCAATCGTGAAGCATATCACAGGCTTCTTTCCATGAGGCGCCCACACGGCGGCGTTTAACACAGATAATGCCCCATTCGTTTGATTTTTGACAGGCCTCAATCAATTTAAACCATTCATTGTCTATGACCCTGAACTTTGGCCTTATTTTTTTTCCTACCGCCTGTATATAACAAAAATTTAAATAAAAATATTCTTTTCCACATAGACCGTTATGGCCGTCAACACAACGTTTTATTTCTTCCGTTGCCCATCGTGTAACCCCATAGCTGTCAAGGCCTTCCGGTTGTTTGGCATATTCGTACAAAATAGTGTTTTTTGGAAAACTTTGCGTAATTGCCATATACCGTTCAACCTCTGTTTCATACTCTGGTATATACTTGCTTTTGGGTATTGGTTTAAATTCCTCGTCATCCTCCTCTGGAAGTTCAACATATAAATCCTCAAAATCAGAAGTAGATATTGTTGTTTTAGGACTTTCCATGTTTTTGCAAAATTCATTTAAACTTGATACGGGAATAAGAATGACAATTGCCACATTGTACTTCCTGTTTTTTAATCCCGGCAGCACTTACCCGGACCCCATTGAATTTAAGGTTTTTACTGCCGCACTTGGGGCAGCTTTCATCACGCACTTGGCCGCTAATTACGCCTACGTGGGGATGGGAATTCATATACGGTAATAGGTAATTATAAACGCGTTCAAGGCAGTTAACATCTTCCTTGCAATACGCAACGGTAGTGGCCAGCGCAGCTTTAGACCCTTTCATTATGTCCAGCCAAAGCTCGTATGGGGCATCAAGTTTGCCAGTGCCCGTCAATATTTTTGCAAGGTAATCAAGACGGTTTGAAGTAAACGCAGCAACTTTTTTAACTTCTTTTAACGTATCTACCGTAGGTATCATTGGCAGGGGAGCAAGCCCATGAAATATTAACCTGGCGTTAAGTTTTTTTAAGTCAAACCGGTTGCCGTTATGATGAACAATAATGTCTGCTTTTGCTATTACATCCCTCAATTTTTTGCACAGCTCTTTGTCCTTAAGCGGCTTATCGATTTTGGCAGCTTGTACTGCTGGCTTTCCTGCCCACTTCCACGCACCGCAGATTATGTACCAATCCTGTTGGATATTTTTATGCGAAATCGCTTTTGGGTAAAGTGTCCAGGTGGTGGCGACAATCGGCGCGGTCTCAATGTCCCAAAAAAGTATATTGGGCTTATTCATCCTGTAGTTTACGGCGTTGTAGTTCAAGAAGCCCAAAATGCAGTGCCCTGTACAAATGGTCTTTTTGTGGGGACCCATCATTTGAGTAGGCGTAAAGACTATCTATCGCATTATAGATTGCTGTGTCCTTGGATTTAGAAAACAAAAGAAAATCCTCAACAGGATGTTCACGTATATTTTTGCTGTCTTCTATGATCGACAGTTCGGCCAGTACCGACAAAAGTTCGCTTACGGCATCAAGAAGTTCAGGATTATGAAACATAAGCACGTTAACGCTTTTTGCTATTGACTCTACCAACTGTTTGGTTATGGGCAAATGGTTGCTTAACGTACGGGCAATGGCTTGGTTTAATTTTTCAGCCTCCTGGTCGTTGATCGGGTCAAAATTTCCATTATTATCTATATCGGCAATAACAACAGGCGACATTGGCTTATTTAACAGCCCCCGTAGTTCTTTGTGGTCGGATTCAAGCCAAAGGGATACTTTTTCCATATCCTCAACTGAAAGCGGGTAATCTATGTAATTGTCTTTTGTCAATAAATCTACTTTGTAAGACCATTTATCCATGTAGTTCCCGGAAAGGCCTGGGCCAAGTGTGATCCCGTCCAATTTTGCCTTTGTGTTTGCATGGCCAATATGGAGAAAATAAACGCCATCCAATTTTAAGATTTGGTACACACGTCCAACTTTTGGGTGGCCCGAAAGTTTTTCGCTCGAACTGTCGTCTATAAAATCGAATTTATCAATAAAACCTACAGCAATTTCTGACATAATCAATAAGGTTGATAATTAAAATAAATCATACTTGTAACAATAACCGCAAACAGCCGTAAGAATAAAACCACTGACGGCCCTATGGCAGCTATGTTTTTGTCCCAGGTGGATGCGCTATCAGTCGTGTTTACGTACAAAGGGTCATTATGGAGGGCCATGCCCATAGACATATCAAAAAACAATATAAAAATACCCCATTCCATTGCCACGTTCCTGATCACATTAAGAAAAACCGATTCTTGGTACATTGGGTGGATCATGCACATCATTATCGCGACAAATAACCCAAACCCTACGGTAAATGTCAACTCACTTCTGTGGTTTATTGGCTTTTGTTCTAACTGGATGGAATAAAGGTCGTAAAGGATTTTTATCCATGTGGGAAGCCCAAGAATAATTAAAAACAAAACTATTTCCATATCTATTTTAAAATGTTAAATAATGCCCTGGTTTACTTTTTCCAAAATACTTAATGAGCCCTCATCTACAATATCATCACCTTCAATGGGTGACACACCGTCTGGGGTTGTAGGGGGCTCATCACGTAGGTCTAAAATATCCTCTAACGCCTTTTTGGTTGAAACAAGCTTATCAAGTTTTCCCGTGGTCAGCACCACAGCTTTTTCAAGCTCAAGTATTGTTTTGTCCTTCTTATCGTTAAACTTGCGTATGTCCGAAATAAGGGTCTTAACACTTAAAAGCGTTTCAAAATCTTCATCGTATTGTATTTCGTTGTATTTTTTTATAGCTGCAATAACATTGCCAACTTTGCCGGCCATAAGGTTCCTGGTGTTTATGTCCGGGCGCTTGCCGTCTTTTTCAAGTTTGTACCCGGCAGCCATTGCCGCCAGATATTTTTTATCCTCAAGCTTTCTTTTTCGGAACGGGGATTTATAATCCGAAACAAGTGTAACATAAGCCATTTGTTTGGCTGTGCACCTTCCAAATTCCTCGATTGCTTTGGCCTCGGGGTTTAATTCAAAAAAATCTTTATTGTTTTCAACCCTAAACAGCATGCATAATAAATATTTAAATAGCTATAATTTATTTTGGTTTTCTTTTTGGGGCGCGTGCCGGGAGCTTTTTGCCTTTGGATGCCTGCTCCCATTCTTTCATGTTGACACCTTTTCTTTCCAGTTCAGCTTTATGGGCTTCCATATAGCCTTGCTGGGCTTTGCTTTTAAACGGCATATTATTTTAAAGCCAGTTTGGCCAGTTTTAAATTATCTTCTATGTCTTTAACGTATTTAACGTAAAAAGGTTTCCAAACCTGCTGGTGCCTGGCAAACAACATCACAAAATGGTTAAAAAGGTAGTTGACTGTTTCATACAGTTCTTGCTGCGACAACGGGTTTCTTGTCCAATTGCTGTAGGTGTCTATATAGTTGTTCCAGTACCAAATAAAATTGCGTTCTTTGTAGATTTTATGGTTGATGCCAAAAACGACCATAAGCTTGCAAACAGAAATTTGAACTTCCCTGATATGGTTAAGGGCTTTTTCGGAAACCCCCTCTTCCACGTTACCGCACAAGGTCTGGTTGTACGCGTATTTTAAATCGCTTAAACAAATCTCGAGCCCTTTAACAAAATTGTCTATAAGTACTTTTTTGTGTTCTTCTTCTGAAAAAAGGTCTAATTGTGGCAATTCTTTGGTCATAGGCATTTTTTGGTGGGAAACAATAAAATCTGGCCAAAAGAGTTTTTTCTGTAAAATACCATTTGCAGCCCAGATGAATCCCTATTTTCTGGGTAACGGGGGTCGGCCCTGTGAAAACAGACCACGTGAACGGAATCCGCCCCAAAAAGGTGAAGACCGTTGTTGGAATCCACCCCCAAATTAACGTACTTCAAAATCTCAAAATTATCAAATTTAAGATAAGCGCTATCCGTGGTCACTTTAAAATGGGCTAAATTCTTATTACAATCGCTCAGGACGAATCCAAATGGTCCGGTTGATAGTATGACATACCCTGAGTGGAAAGTCCTCTCATAAACGAAATTTGAGGCCTTAGCGGGGCTGTCTGCGTTTTTAGCGTAAATAAGGCATGTAATTGCAATCAGCAATGCGATGCCCAGCAGGTTAAGTATTTTTTTCATCTTTCTTTCTGTTCGTTGTTGTAAATCGTTAAATTTCCCCAGTTGTAATCAAAGACCTCGTCAGCAAACCCCAGGCGGACTGCCTCCTTGGCGTTCAACCAAACATCCTCCTGTTTGTCCATCGTGCTTTGGAGCCAGTTTTTAATGGTTTTTTCGGTACGTCCTGCAAAAAACCCTTTCCTGGCAAGGTTGTACGCATAAATCTCCAACATTTTGTCGTCCCATTGCCGTGTAAACTTCAAAAGGGACTTGGCGGCCTTATTTGTCCCAGACACCTCCATGCTGCCCTCATGGAACATAAAATGGGAATTCGGCATCATAACGGCCTTGTTTGCGGCAGAAAAAATTATAGAGCTCATGCTACGGGCATGCGTATAGTTCAGTACCGTAACGCATGTAGGGCAGGATTTGATCAAATCGTAGATTGCCATCCCCTGTTCCCAAAACCCCCCACAGATGCTCATGTGGATCACAATATCTTTTTGGGGGTTTACCCTCATGCACAGGTTCATGTTCTTGATAAAATTGCTGGCAACCGAAAATTCTACCCCTGGCTCTTCGGATGGGGTTCCTATACCAGAAAGGTAGTTTTCGTTGTTCATAAGGTAAATATGGTTGGATTTTAAATCCAGGTCGAAATAATGGATTGACTCTACAAGCGAACCTGCCTTTACCGGGATGTTAAGCTTGTGATCAATTTTATAATCGGTTACCTGTTCCATTATTTTTTCTTGCCGCGTACAGGGGAAACAGTGCCTTTTAACGTCCTTGTGCTGGGAATAGGTGGCGCAGCGTTTAACGCGCTGTCAAGCTGCTGGGCTTTTTGTTTGACCCATCCAATTATCCCTTGTTCTTTTTTTGCTACTGGTTTTTTTGGTTTAGGTTGTTGCTCAACCGGTAATAGTTTTGGCATATAGTTGTAGATTGTTTAAACTGTTAAACGTATTCTGGGGTATTTTGTTGCGCTTTCTTGGAAATTATTCTTTTTGCCCTTATCCTTGCTTTTGCCTTTTCTTTGAGATTTTCCCTATTGGCAAGATAATAATCCCTTTTTTTGTTTAAAATCTCAATCCTGTTTTTTAAATAGCTTTTTTTGGCTATTTTTTGGTGCAGTTCTTTATTTGCCAAAACCCGGTTTCTGCCATATTCTATAAGTTTTTCCTTATTTTCCTTATAATACTTCTTTTTTTTGGCCAATATCGTTTCCCTGTTTTTTGAATAGTACGTCCTGTTAACCTCATCTGCTTTGCCCTCCTCACTGGTTTCTTCAAAATATGCCTTCCAAAAAAATTGTTTTTTCATACATGCGGAATATCAACAATAATACCAAAAATGTTTCTCCGTATTTTCAAGACACTCTATATAGTACTATCTATAAAGCTATATAGTACTATCTATAGCGTTATATAGTACTATCTATAAAGTTATACAGTACTATCTACTATCTAATAGAGAGTAACGCTAAAAAGGTAGACACAGCTGTCTATGGGTCGAAATCCGACTAAAAACGCATATAAAATTTCGGAAAGACAAAAAACAACCAAAATTGAATAGAAGCTGTCCCAGTCTTTAGAATAAGTAAAAAAATTGGGGGAAAACCCGATAGCTTTATAGACAGAACCGTCCATGACAATATGGCGCCTAAATTCTGCTTTATCTATTAACTTATCCGCCGCTTGCCGTTTTGTTTGGTTAAGCCCTCCGGGGAAGGGGCGGTATGTATGGCAGCGCAACGGCTATAACCCCATCCAGCCAGCACAAGTTGCGCTTGTCCCCTATGACAAAATGTCATAAACCCATATTAGGCCGCCAAATCGGCATATTATAGCCTGACAGCATGTCATAACACCTGACAAAATGACATAACCATCCCCGCCCCTTGGCTGGTTTTGGAGATAGCGGGGGACGTAATACACCCCACCCCACCCCCGTGGTTGGGGGAAAGGAAGGAGGGGGGGGTAGCCATCCCACCTTTGTTTTTTACCCTTAAATGCGTATATTAGGGATGTAGTCAGACGGGCTACGGGTTCAGCAGGTTGGTGGATGGTGCTTTCGGGCTATTAGGCCGCCAAGTGGCTGACAAAATGACATGTTCAACTTAACCAATGGTTCAAATGGAAACTGCTTTGGGTTATCGGTCCTTGGTTTTTTGGGGTGTTCCACCCGTTCTAAATCCTATTCTAAAAGGGATTGGGAAGCGGTCAAGTGCACGGGCGAAGGTCATGCGGAAACGCGAGGCTAACGCCATTAAAGCGGGCGTTATAAAGTCTTTGGACGGTATTCACGCCATGATGAGGCGCGAAAGGGTTGGGAAATATGGTGCTATTTACGGTGGTGTTGACCAGTCGCCCGTTAGCGCGGTTAGGAACGCCCGTAAAAAGGCAGAGGCCAGGTCGGAGCCGGTAGATACCGCGCCAAAATGGCGGGAAGCAAAGCGAAAGACTGAATATGTGTTCAGGTTTGGGGAAACGGCCATTAAATCTGTGATATGAAACAATTTATAGGCATTGCACGTAAGCTCAAGGAGTTGAACGGCAATAGGCTCTCAAAAAAAGAGCTTCGGAACGAGGTTTGGTAAAACAGTTTGCAAATATAGGTTTGATTGCTTATATTTGCACCACGGAAATAGGCGGACGGCCTTTTCTGAATTTTTATCTTATTCTATTCGATGTTGTGGGAATGATCGCGTTCGCTATTTTCAAGCCCTTCCAATGTTGCGCCCATGCTTTGCATCGGTAAGCAGCGATAAGGGATTGATAGGCTTAAGTTTAATCCCCACCGCTAAATGCAGTTAACCTGTCTATACTGCTGCATTGATGCGTTATATGGACAGTAAAAACCTAAAGAAGAAACGGCTTAGTTTGCTTTGATCAATTAGCTAATTCTAACGGCCTATTAAAGTGCTACCTTTGACGTCCTCGGGATGGGGTACATTATCAAACCAAGATAAGACAGCGTAACCAAACGCTGTTCAGGCGCACCCAAATAGATTGATCTTATTCTTTAGTCGTTAGCCTTAACGGGCTTTATGAAACCCGATGGCCGAAAAGCTATGCAAAT
>JAGWZR010000306.1 GCA_018968795.1 Planctomycetota bacterium
AGCAAAAAAAACTTCAGTTGCAAAGAATGCAAAAAAGAAATCTACTGTGCCCAAGAGTACAGCCAAAAAGACGGTTGGTAATAAAGTTTCTAGCGCTGAAAAGCAAGAAGAGAATGCATTGTCATCCTATCCCACAACAGCAGACGCAGGGAAACTACCAGAAGAACAAAAGAAAGAGGCGGTTGGCGGGTTAGACGCGAAAAAGATTAACGAGAGGGGCATTGAATATGGAAAGAAAGGGATGTATGACCAGGCAATAAAAGAGTTTCGGAAGGTTGCAGAAATTGAGCCTAACATGGCTAATGCGCACTATAATTTAGGTCTTGCTTACAAAAAGAAGGGGATGCTGGCAGAGGCCAATAAAGAGTTTGCCGAATATGAGCGGTTGAAGAGTCAAAATAACTAACTTTTTGTAAACCCATGATCAGAAAAAATATTTATACCCTTTTGGTTTGAGGGGCGATTCAATAATAAACAAAATATTCTTATCACACGATCGATTGGCAAGTTTTCTAAGGTTGTAAGAATATTTCTATTTGCCTCACATTATCTTCTACGTCTGTCTCGTCTGGTACTTTTTCTAATTCTGCGCGTATTACGTAACTTCCTTCCTTCATCCCTTTGGTATCCCAACCATATACAATTTTCTGAGAGGCTAAGCCGTCCAACGTTTTAGCTTCTCTGCCTATTTGTTGTTTTGTCGTAGGGCAAGTTACCGTTAATATCGTCGTTACCTTTGTTGCCCTTTCATTGCCAATGGTTATTTCAATATTGACTTTTCTTCCAATAGTGGCGCGCAAGGGGGCATCAAGGGATACAATCATTACTCCGTGTACCTCTGGTTCTACCTTTTTCTTTTCTGCTGCTGGGCAAAAGGATAACATGCTTGACAGGAAAATCCCAAAGAAGATGACTAAAATAGATTTCCAGCTTTTCGTATAATGTTTTATCTTCATAATGATGTGCTCCTTTTTCCAAAACAAATCCACATGAATAAAGTTACGATGTTATGGAGAATTTGTTTTGCAAGAAAGTATACTTGTGCGAGAAGGCTGAATAATACCACGTTTTAAAAAAATTAGCATTGAAAATTTTATTTTATAGTTCCTCCGCCTTAAAAATTTTATTGCAATATTTTTTGTATTCTTCAGGAGTATTCAGGTTGATAAGAGACCTTGTAAAAGAATTCAACTCTTTTAATTCCTTTTCATCGACAATCTTCACCTTTACTTCTGAGAAGAAATCAACGATGCGCAATCTGCCTTCTTTGAGGCAGCGATACATCGGCTGTATGCAATTCTTGGAATAGAAGGCATGCATGGGTTCTAACCCTCGGCTTGTTTGCGGTACCACTACGTCGTAATCGTCAATTTGTCTGCTAAGATAAAGAATCACATTTTCATCAATAAAGGGCATATCACAGGCAATTACAAAGGCGTGAGGGTTTGTGGAATGCATCAGCCCCGCGCAGAGACCGCTCAGCGGGCCCTTTTCTGGCACTATATCAGGTACGATGGGTAAGTTTAGACTCTTATAGGTAAGGGGATCATTTGCGGATAGTATAATTTCATCAAAAATTTTACTCAGTTTAGCTATCTGATGCTCGATGAAGGTTTTATCCCCGTACTTAAGAAATGCCTTATTAAAACCCATCCTCAGGTTTTTACCGCCTGTCAGTATAATTGCGGTCACTTAATATTCCCCCTCTATCAAAAAACATTGACACCCTAATTTTAACTGTGATATAATCCGAAATCAAATTTAATACATTTTTCATCTTCACTAAATTCTTTTATATGCCAATGCGTGCCGTAATGAAGAATCACACAATTCCTTTTGTTTTTACCTTGTTACTTTTTGTGAGTACATTTTTTACTCAGGCAATCTGTGGAGAGGAAAAGAGTACTGCCGAATCTACAAAGGGTGAACCGCAGATTATCACTGATAAAAATATCGTAGCGATTGTAAATGATCAAAAAGTTACACGACAGGAGCTTTATAACTTGCTCGTGGATACCTATGGAGAAGATGCATTGGATGTGCTTATCCGAAGGACGGTAATCCATCAGGAAGCGAAAAAAAAGGGAGTGACTGTTACAAACTCAGAAGTAGGTCAAAAATTAAAAACGCTTGTTAACAACGAAGTTGATGGTTTAATGCGTACCTATCGCATGAAAGACAGAGAAGATCTCGAAAAAGAATTGGCCAAGATCGGTAGCAGCCTTGCGCAATTTGAACAAAAATTATCAAAAAAGATGAAAAAACAAGCAGAGGTCGAGCTTCTCGCAGAGAAAATTATGGCTATGACGATTACTATCACGGACGAAGAATTGAAAAAAGCGTATGATTTGGAGTATGGTGAAAAAATTGAGGCTAACCAGATCGTCTTTCGAACTCGCAGAGAAGCGGAAGATGCACTGAGAAAATTACAATCAGGCGCTGATTTTGCCACGCTTGCAAAAAATGAATCCGTCGATCGTGCTTCCGCAGCGCGAGGCGGAAAGATGCAGCCTTTTAGCCCGAAAGAAGGTATCGGTACAGAGGTGGCAAACCTGAAAGTCGGAGAACTTAGTGGCATTATCCAAACAGATTATGGGTATCATATCATTAAGATTGTTGGTAGAAAAGCCGTCGGTAACAAGAGTTTTGATAGTGT
>JAGWZR010000307.1 GCA_018968795.1 Planctomycetota bacterium
CGAATATGAAACAATTTGCAAAGATTTAAAGAAGGCGAGAAAGCTGATGCACAGGAAATTCCCTCATCTGAAAGTATATTTATATTACGGCACTGTTTTCTTCAACGAACACCAACGCATATATAATTTTAAGCAAATTTTATAACGGTTAAACCTTCTGGTATGAGAGTAATCCTAATGAAAAAATTTTTGAATGCCATATTCATTATTGTCCCACTATATTTTATTCCAATGGGTTGTGCTTATAATAAATCCCCGTCATCTGATCTCCTGGTGGATAATCAACAAATAGCGACGCCGATAAACCCTGAAACGGCAAGATCGGATTGTGATACCTTGGTGATTACTTGCATCGACTACCGCTTCGCCGCTGCAAACCAGGATTTCATAAATGAAAAATTAGGATTGAAAGATAACTACGATCATATTTCTATCCCCGGCAGTATTTACAACCTTGTAAATCCAGAAACACGCGATCTTCTTTTTAGCAAATTCGCCCTTTCTGTAAAACTTCATCTAATAAACCGGGTCATCATTATCACTCATAAGGATTGCGGCGCGTATGGGGGTTCTGCTTCTTTTGGATCGGAGATAGCTGAAAACGAAACCCTTTGTGCAGATTTAAGAAAGGCCAAGGCGCTATTAATAGAAAAATATCCCACTCTGGAGGTAACCTTATTTTTAGAATCATTAGCGCTGGAAGGAAACGAAATAAAGGTCCATTTTGAAAAAATCTTATGATGCAGGCAAGGGTAAAACAATTCACCACAAAACTTACAGGTCAACATCGCGAACCTATATAATAAACGACTTATGAAAGGGGGGACAAGGAAGAGTTTGTACACTTATTTTTGTCGTCCATTATAAGTCGCACAAAGCGTCTTCCTGAAGAGAATCAACCCTCGTTATCACAAAAGGAAGTTGCCTTTGCAGATTAACGATGGAAGATTTTTAAGCTATTTTTCGGCAGATTTTGCGCAACGAAATCCAATCTGCGGGCTTTGTGCATACCATGGCACGCGATAGCGCGCAGCGCACCGCGCATAGTGTCCAAAGTAAAGCAGCCCGCCTCCTCGAATAACTCTTTGCGCGCCTGAATTTGGACCTGTGGGATTTTTTGAAGGAGATCCGTAGTAATAGTTCTGGTCGTAATAATCCGCGCACCATTCCCACACATTCCCCGCCATGTCATAGCACCCATACGGGCTTTTACCGCCTTCATAAGATCCTACAGGTTTTGTCTCTCTCAGCCCAGCTTCGCCAGACTCCCAAACATTACATTTGGCTGTATCAAACTTGTTTCCCCACGGCCATAGACGTTTGTCCGTGCCACGCGCTGCCTTCTCCCACTCAGCTTCCGTCGGCAATCGTTTCCCAGCCCATTTTGCATATGCGGCGGCGTCATCCCAAGTAACACCTACAACTGGTTGGTTTGGCCGATTGAATCGCGCATCATTCCAACAACTTGGTATACGACGTCCTGTTTCTTCCATAAATTTCTTATACTGCTCATTGGTCACTTCATATTTATCGATATAAAAAGCATCCAGATAAACAACGTGCTCTGGCCCATCATAAATATTATAAGCCAACATAAAAGTCCAATTATAGCGGGTATTGTCTCCCATAGTAAATTCACCAGCAGGGACCAATACCATATCAGGATGTTTCTCTTTGGCGGTTGACGATGATTCTTTTAATGCAGGGCGCTTTTCATCGCCAGCCAACAATTCCCCTGCGAAATGACCGCCTGCAAAACATAGCAGTAGAATTAAAATTACACACCCTTTGCGTCTAACCAATTTTTAATATCTCCTCTTTGGCGCAATTTCATACCTTGCAATATCCAGCGGTGTGTACCCGGATATAATTTCATTGAATGCCCGAATCTCACCCTTCTTAAAGGTCTTGATGGAAAAATCCTGGGTAAATAAAAGCATATTGGAAGCATTGTAAATCCTGATAGCAAAGGTTGCGATGCTTCGATCTCTATCCGATAAATTCTTTATTTCACCTCTAATCTGCGATGAAGATCCAAAGAGAAAGAGATTCGTATTTCGCACATAAAAGCCATCGCCTATCTCTTTAAAACCCTCCTCTTCGGGTGTTGGGATGTGTTCCTTCACCGCTTCTACAGTTTCTGTGCCCTTTTCGGCATTTACGCTTTCCGTACCCACGGACACTTGCGCCTGCGCTGGGGGGGGCGCTTCCGGAGTTACAGCGCCAGCGGCTACAACGCCTGCCTTTTCCAACCTTTTTATCCTTAGTTCTAAATCCAAAAGATTCTTCAATTGTCCATCAAGGGTTTTCGTTGTGGCATCTAAAGAAGCGACACGCGCTTTCATGCTGTCTTCGTCGGCAGTCATCCTTTTCTCCTGCTCCCCAAGTTTATCTGTCACTAATTTGCTTAAATCCTCGACAGCCTTTTTAATTGGTTCTAAAGGTCTTTGCGCCTCCTGGTATTTTTTCTCAAGCACCGCGGCCTTTATTTCCTGATCCTCAACTCGCTTCGTAAGGTCTGACAATAATTTCTTTACGACGTCAAAGGTCTTGCCAAAGGAATCCAGCATCCCCCTGATCTCTGTAACAGAGGAAACCTTCTCTAATGCCTGCATCCTCGAAATATTGGTATTCAATTTCTCTTCTAT
>JAGWZR010000308.1 GCA_018968795.1 Planctomycetota bacterium
GTATATAATACTCAAGTGTCCAGCACCCAAGCGGTATGCCGTTTCCAGCGCATCCACAAGACGTTCCTTAATGATGTCTTTGACAACCAACCGGTCAATAATTCCATAAACAGATTTTACAGAACGGATATCCCAGTTTTTCGTTTCGGACGTGATGTCGATAATGGCATCATCAGCCAGTATTCTCACCAATCCACGCTCTTTCAGGAGATTGATTTGCGTCTGGCTTGGAACTTTTTGGCTGATATTGATGGGAAAGGCTACGAGAAATCGTGTGCCTTCAGCTAATGATAGAACAGTCTCGACAATATGAGAAATGCTGTCTATCTGTACATGTCGTTTACAGGTAGTGCAATAGGTTCTGCCAATTCGTGCGAATAGCAATCGCAGATAGTCATTAATTTCTGTGGCAGTCCCAACGGTTGAACGCCGGTTTTTTACAGGGTT
The DNA here is from genome assembly GCA_018968795.1 of Planctomycetota bacterium. Lineage (GTDB taxonomy): Bacteria > Planctomycetota > Brocadiia > Brocadiales > Brocadiaceae > REEB58. The sequence continues at coordinate 448 of JAGWZR010000308.1, forward strand.
CTTCTGCTGAATGGCTATTGCGGGAAGGATGCCTTCAATGTGATCTACGTCGGGTTTATCCATCTTTTCTAAGAACTGGCGCGCGTAGGCAGAGAAAGATTCTACATACCGTCTTTGCCCTTCTGCAAAGAGGGTGTCGAATGCCAGGCTGGATTTGCCCGACCCGCTGACCCCCGTGATTACCACCAATTTTTTATGAGGAATTTCGACATCTATATTTTTTAAATTATTTACCCGTATGCCGCGGGCAATAATGGATTTCTTCATAGTTTTGTTTACATGTTTTAACAACCACAGAGGTTACAGAGTTCATAGAGAATTCTTTCTCTGTGGTCTCCGTGGCCGATTTAAAATCTTTGTTTTGTTATTCTGAAAAGCTTATCTTGTGCGAAGTCGAAAGAAGTGAAAGATCTAGAGAATCTCAATTACTGAAATTCTAAAATATTAACTATAAGATTTTCATTCTCTATTCTCAAGATAATTCTACCAAGACTGTCGCGGGATCAAAAAAAACTAAAAAGCCTGAAAAATCGTTTGACAAAAATAATGGGTTTATCAATAATGACCGTTGAAAAGCAAAAAACTACACCTTTTAAGGTAGTAAAATTTGTGAAGTAAATATAGATTAATTGGTTTTTCACCCAGAGTTGTTATATCTGCATTGCAGAAATAAATTAGTTAGCCGCAGGTGCCCCTTGTCTTACTCCTAATCGAAAAGGACAAATAATTGAACGTAAAAGTAAATCCTACAGTGCTTGAATGGGCGAGACGAGAGGCTGGCTACACAGTCGGCGAAATTGCTCAGCATCTTGATATAGAGACAGAAAGGTACATGAATTGGGAAACGACTGGTACCGATATCCCTTGGGGCAAACTCAAAGAAATCTCCAAACAATACAAACGCCAACTTGCTGTATTCTTTCTCCCAAAGGCGCCACCTGACACACAGAAGCCATCCGATTACAGGAACTTCAGACTATCTTGTTCCGGACTTTCAAAAAAAACACTGTTGGCAATACGAAGGGCACGCAAGTATCTTAATATTTCCGCCCTTTTGATGAGCCAAGATTATTGGGTAACAAAATATGCTTCGCTCAAAGAAATCCAATCTCCCGATCGACTTCGCTCTCGGCTTGCCATATCGCTTTCCGATCAAGAATCCTTTAAATATACAAGTGAGGCTTTCAAGGCTTGGAGAAAAAGTCTTGAAACGAATCTTGGCATTTTTGTATTTCAATTTCCATTGCCATTAGATGAAGTTCAGGCATTCTGCATTTCGGATACACCACCATTCGGAATAGTACTTAACTCGAAGCACACCTATTCAGGCAGAATTTTTTCTCTGTTTCACGAAGTAGTCCATCTTTCCAGAGCCCAATCAGGCATTTGTTACCCCGATGATTTAGACAACAATCAGTCCCTTGAACTCGCCTGCAATGAGTTCGCTGGAAAATTTCTGGTACCAGACGATCTTGTTCCTGTCGCTACCACTCTAGATCATCTTACGTACCACGCTAACAGGCTGAAAGTAAGCCGAGAAGTCATTTTGCGTAGAAACCTTGAGCGCTCTTACATTTCTAGGGATCGGTTCTTCGAACTTCTTGCCGAAATTAGACAACTCCCGATACCAAAAGGAGGGGGCGGTCCATCATCAGTCTTAGAAAAGGCTCAAGCTACACGTGGTGAAATGTTCTTTAATCTTGTTGCCCAAGCTGCGCAAAGCAACAAGCTCGACTTCAATACTGCATCTGACGCACTTGGGTTGAAACTCAATTATCTGATGTATGTCTGATACGCCCCTAAAGATTTATTGCATTGACTCGAGTATTTTCATTACGCTCAATCGTTTCTACTCGGTTGGGTTGTTACCGGATGCCATTTGGAGTTCTTTCGACGAACTCTTTGCTGCCAACAGAATATTGTCGCATGAGTTTGTCTTTGCCGAGCTTTGCCCAAAAACCACCAAGCCGGATTTTCTAGCTCAGTGGATAAGGAATAAGCAACAGTTCTTTGTTCCCGTAACGGTAAGGCAAACTCAACTTGTCGATCAGATATTGGCGAGATTCCCTGAACTAATCAATCACGCAAAGGAAATCGACGAGGCTGATCCTTGGTTGGTTGCTCTGGCTATTGAAAAGCGGGGAGCAATCGGATTATTTGAAGATTATTCGTCTCTTA
>JAGWZR010000019.1 GCA_018968795.1 Planctomycetota bacterium
TGACAATAGTTTGTTTCGCTTGTTATACAAGAAGCTGCGTCCTATGATGTATCGGTTCGATAAATACTGCCCCAAGCCTTATGATTATTTGTATGTTAACATTGATGGCAATGTTACCCCATGCTGCGACCTGCCTCGATATGAGGTGGGCAATATATTAAAGCAAAGCCTCGACGAAATCTGGCACAGTGAGAATATACAATACTTTCGTGAACACCAGAACGATGTTTGTGGTGAGTGCGACGCCTTGAGGCTGAAACACTTATATAGTCACGAATGAATCTACAATTCTAAAATTATGAAAATTACTTTTCTCGTACCACCACCCATTGATGGAAAGATACCTGAGCGGGTTGCGGGCTGTGCCTACTTGCTCTATTATGTCCCAAACATTTTTCTTCTCAGCGCCGCTGCCGTCTTAGAAAAAAAAGGCTACGAAGTTAAATACCTGGAAACTACCATTAAGAAGTGGAATCGGGGACGGTTCCTATCGTTTTTGAGGGAAGACCTGAGTGATGTCTATTGTTTCTATTCTGTCAATCTCTCCCAGGAAACCGATATTCAGGCTTTAAAGGATATTCGTGAGGTAAGGGGAAATGTACCCGTTGTATTTTTCGGTCCCGCGCCATCCGATAGACCGGCAGAATTTGTGGTGGACAAAAACGCCTATGTCGTCCGAGGTGAGCCTGAATACACGATGCTTGAGCTGATAGAGGCACTGGAGACCAAAACAAGTGTTAATGGTATAAAAAGTGTATCTTTTAAAACTAACGGCGAAGTCATTCATAATGTTAATAGAGAACCGATAGAAGACCTGGACGCATTGCCGTTTCCGGCACGACACATCCTTGAAGAAAGGGAAGCCTATTATAATCCCAAGTTAGGGAAGCGGCCTTTTACGGCTATTTTTACTTCGAGGGGTTGTTCCTATCGATGTATTTTTTGTGTTCCATCTTCTTTGAATTTTGCAAGGGAGCTTGAATACAAACACCATTCAGACAAGAAACCGCGGGTACGAAAGAGGTCTCCTGAAAATATTATCGAGGAATTCAAATTACTAAAATCCCAGGGGTACAAGGCTGTGAACGTGCAGGACGATCAGTTTGTATGGGGTGAAGAGCGGACGGTTAAGATTTGTGAGGGCATTAAGGATCTTGGAATTGTGTGGGGCTGTTCCGCAAGATCGGATCATCTGACTGAGCCCATTGTGAAAGCAATGGCTGAGGCAAACTGCAAGTTTATCGATCTCGGCGTTGAATCCTTTAGTCAAGAGATATTGGATTATGTGAAGAAGGATATTGATGTAAAGAAAAACGAAGAAGCCATTAAACTGGTGAAAAAATATGGTATATCTGCCAAGGTCAATATTATGTTCGGCGCGTCGCCATTGGAGACGATGGATACCATTAAAAAGGATATGGAAGAGGTTAGACGATTGAAGGTAGATCAGGTCATGTATAACATTGCGAATCCTTTTCCCGGCACTGAGTTTTATAGGATTGCCAAAGCAAATAAACTCTTTGTTTATGGCGACTATAAACCGGTCAATGTGGCAAAGGAGTCCAATATTGCCTATCCGCATCTTGGTAAGCTGGATTTAGAAAAGGCTGTGCGCCGCGCCAATTTCGAATTTTTTCTAACGCCGCGTTTTATCCTGAAAAATGTACGGCGATTGGGTTCTATCGATTCCTTAAAGGCTATGTTCAGGAAGCTCTTTTAGAAATGAAAGTATCTCTTTTTCCGTGTTCTCTGTGATCTGGTGGCGAAGGATTATCTGATGAAATTTTCTATCCTCGTTCCTGCTTACAATGAAGATCAGTCTATCTCATCCTGTTTGAATTCTCTCATTTCTATTGACTATGACGAGAAAGAGATCATTGTTATTGACGATGCCTCGACTGATCGCACTGCTCAGACTGTCGAGAGATTTCTAGATAAAGGTGTAATTCTGGTCAAAAGGGAAAAGAATGGGGGAAGGGCTGCTGCCTTAAATTCAGGATTGCAAAGGGCTACAGGCGATGTTATTATCACAACGGATGCCGATACCGTTGTGCCTTCCAACTGGTTACAAAGGTTTAAGTCATGTTTTGAGCAACGGGATGTCGTTGCAGTGGGAGGTGCCTATCAAGCCCATAATAAGGACAAGTTGTTGGCTAATGCAACCAGTGTTTTGGACCAGGTGTTGAACGGTGTATTTAAAAAATCATTTATTCCCAATAAGCTGTCTGGCGTAAATTCCGCCGTTCTTAAAGACGCATTATTAGATTTGGGTGGTTTTAATGAGAATTCGTGGTGGAGGGAAGACTCTGAATTAGGTTGGAAATTGAAGCGGATAGGCAAGGCTGTTTACGATCCTGGCAATGTTGTGAGTACTAACTATCCTGATACGTGGCCAGGTATTTGGAAGAGGAAGTTTTATTGGGGATACGCAATGGGACTAAGATTTCGCGAGCAAATACCGTTCAATATAAGACTATGGATACGTCCTGCGGTATTCATGGCGCTTTTTATAAGCCTTTTGACATTTTTTATAACAATACCCTATGGGATAAATATGTTTCTTGTGCCGGGTTTGATTTTTTTGCTTTTATTGAGTTCTCTAACGATTGTGTACGTCCCATTTGGCGCAATCGTAATGATAAGAAATAGAGACCGTATATCGTTAGAAACGTTATCCTTATTAGCAGTCTTACCAATTGTGCGTGAGTTTGCCTATGTGTGCGGTATGTTTCTTGGTTTTTATAGAGGTAGAATAGGCTCAATAAAGCCTTCGTGGAAGAGAACATGAAAAAGAAAATAACAAAGGGACTTTCCTACAAAGATGCGGGTGTTGACATTGACACAAAGGGGCAGTTTACAACCGATATTTACTCGAAAATGCAGACCACCTTCGGTTCTCGGGTAATTGAGAATCCCGATGGATTCGGGGGACTCTTTACCTTAAATTCACGTCTCAAAAAATATCGTCAGCCTGTGCTCGTTTCATCCACTGACGGTGTGGGCACGAAGTTAAAAATTGCATTTATGATGAAGAAGCACGATACCATCGGGATTGACCTGGTGGCCATGTGTGTCAATGACATTGTCGTATTAGGGGCTGAACCTTTATTTCTGCTGGACTACCTGGCAAGCAGCAAAATCGTGCCGAAGGTTTTGCATGAGGTATTGGATGGGATTGTGGAGGGGTGCCGACAGGCGGGCTGTGCCCTTATTGGCGGTGAAACGCCGGAAATGCCGGGGTTTTATCACCAGGGCGAGTACGACATAGCAGGTTTTGTGACTGGTGTTGTGGAAAAAGACAGGATTATTAATGGCAAGACGATAAAGCCCGGAGATGTGGTTATTGGTTTAAGTTCGAGTGGCATCCATAGCAATGGATTTTCCCTCGTGAGAAAGGTATTCTTTAATAAGGCAAAGATGAAGATAACCCAGAAGCTTACCAAGTATGGACTGCATACTACACTGGGAGAGGAGTTAATAATGCCGACCAAGATATATGTAAAACCAATCTTAAATGTTCTTGATAAACAGAGAGCAAAAAAGATTATTAAAGGAATGGCGCATATTACCGGCGGTGGACTTTTAGAAAACATACCTCGTATCTTGCCTAGCGGCTGTGCTGTTAAGCTAGGGAAAAACAGATGGGCTGCCCCAGGGATATTTAAGATCATTCAAGACATCGGCAACATTAAAGACCGGGAAATGTTTCATGTGTTTAACATGGGCATTGGCATGATACTGGTTGTTTCCGAGTCGGATGTGGAAACAGTCTTGCGTGTCCTTAAAACTGCAAAAGAACCCGGAACGGTTATCGGTGAGGTGACAAGAGGCGACAGAGTTGTTCATATTGTGTGAGTGAAATTGCCCAATCTTCTCAAGTAGGAAATCGCACGTTACTTTAGGCATTTTAAATCCGCTCTTCCCTGATTCTAAAATGGGAAGAGCGGATTTTCGTAGGCTGTTCTGTGGCTTTTAGAGTAAGGCAAAACAACCGTTTAATATCGTTTTAAGAAAATTTAGTAGATCTGATTGTGCTTCCATGACCAACAAGCTTGCAGCGGTTTAGCAAATTTTTGTGAACATGGTCTTGGATGCGCCGCAGATAGGGCATTTGTCAGGCGCATTTTTTTCAACCGTATTTCCACAGGTCTGGCAAACATAGTAATCTACCGGTTCATTTTTGCCCAGATTGTTTAACGCCTTTTGATAAAGATCGGCATGGATCTTTTCCACCTTATTGGCAAGCTCAAAACTCTGCAATGCTTGTTTGTTTCCTTCTTTCTTGGCCTCCTCGATCATCTGGGGATACATCTTTGTAAACTCATGTGTTTCCCCTCCGATGGCCTCTTGGATGTTTTCTTTTGTACTGCGAATACCTCCCATTGTCCGTAGATGATTGTGGGCATGTACCGTTTCGGCCTCTGCCGCAGCGCGAAAGAGTTTTGCAACCTGCTTAAAACCTTCTTCCTCTGCCTTCTTGGCGAAGGCAAGATATTTTCTATTAGCCTGCGATTCACCCGCAAAGGCGTTCTTCAAATTATCCATTGTCGACATAGAGTTTCTCCTTTCCGTTGGTTGACTATTAAATATTTTTTACTTAATCATCTAAGAAAATTTTATACACAGACAATCCCTTCATTTTGTAATAATTGCGTATATTTCGTCATCACCTCGCTTTCATTCGCAGTGATATAAAATTTTATATGTGCTTTTAATGGGATTTGCGGTTTCCCCTCATCGGTATTGTAACGAAGCAAATTTTCTTTTTGAAGAATGGTTTTTAAATTTTTTGCCGTTCCGCAATTTCCATCAATGACAACAATTTCCTTCCCTGCCATTTTTTCAATTTCCTTTTTTATTAAGACAAAGTGAGTGCAGCCTAAGACAATTGCCGCAAAATTTTCTTTGTGTATAGGGGAAAATAAACGAGAAAGACAATCTTCAATCTCTTGTCCCTGTGCGCGGCCTCGTTCAATAATTTCCACCAGTCCTTCACAAGCAAGCGGAACAATCTCGGTGAGAAGTTGGTATTGACACACTAACGTATTAAATTTTTTGCTCTTTAGCGTGAGAGGGGTCGCCATGATGAGAATTTTTCCTTTGAGTCCCAACTCGACGGCTGGTTTTATTGCAGGTTCCATCCCAATTACCGGAAAGTCGAACATCCTTCTAACTTCGTTGACGGCAGCGCTTGTAGCTGTGTTGCATGCTATGACAAGGGACTTAATGCCCGCAAGCGATAGGATTTCAACTGCTCTTATAGTTAGAGACTTGACGACATTTTCTGGTTTGTTTCCGTAAGGGCAATTAAGCGTATCGGCAAAATAAATAAACTTTTCGTACGGCAGGATCTTGATTATATCGGCAAGAACAGAGATGCCTCCAATACCTGAATCTAAAATCCCTATCGGCAATTTAGACATTGGATTTTTCATCGATGTTACCCGCTTAGCGCATAAAATTATGGGCGATGGGCATTCGTCTCCCCGACCCAAAAGCTTTTGAAGTTACTTTGATACCTGGGGCTGCTTGTCTCCGCTTGTATTCGTTTCTGTTTACTTTTCTGATAATTTCCCGCGCCGTTTTTTCATCAAACCCCATACGGACAATTTCGTCGACGCCCCTGGCGTCTTCAACGTATGCCTTTAAGATACCGTCCAGGATATCATAAGGGGGTAAGCTGTCCTGGTCGAGTTGGTTGGGTTTTAATTCTGCGGAAGGCGGCTTATCGATCGAATTTTTTGGGATAACCTCTTTTTCGCGATTTATAAAGTTAGCCAGTTCGTAAACCATTGTTTTTGGAACATCGGATATCAAGGCAAATCCACCGCTCATATCTCCATAGAGGGTGCAATAACCTACGGCAAGCTCTGATTTGTTTCCCGTTGTCAGGACAAGGTATCCATACTTGTTAGAGAGCGCCATGAGGATATTGCCGCGAATACGTGCTTGAAGGTTTTCTTCGGTGATATCAAACGGGAGACCTTTAAATTCTGTTTTGAGGGTGTTCTGGTATGTTTCAAATACATCTTTAATTGGTGTGATTTTATAGACGATCCTAAGATTTATGGCAAGTTTTACAGCGTCATCGATACTACCCTGTGAAGAAAATTGTGACGGCATGAGGACCCCTATAACATTATCACTACCAAGGGATTCTACTGCCAGCGCAGCCGTGACAGCAGAATCGACGCCGCCACTAAGGCCGATGACCACCTTCTTAAAACCGCACTTTGTTACATAATCTCTAAGACCAGCAATTAAGGCCATATAGATTGTTTCGATAGGAGAGTAGCGCTTGGGTTGTACATGTGCTGACGGGTTTTCAATGTCTACCACCATTAAGTCTTCCTCAAAAATAGCGGCCTGTGCGATAAGCTTTCCCTGTGCATTTATTACGGCGCTATTTCCATCGAAGACAAGGTCGTCATTACCACCCACCTGATTTACATAGATAAATGGAACTTTGTATTTCACGGCATCGTGCGTTAGCATGCGTAACCTTATTTCTTCATGTTTTCCCACCGTAAAGGGAGATGAGGAGATATTGATAATGACATTGGCCCTGTTAGAGATGAGGTTTTCTATAGGATCAATTTCATATAATGGACGCGTCCAGAATTCTTCGTCGTTCCATATATCTTCACAAATGGATATACCGAGCGTGTAATTCTTGAATTTTACGGGAGAAATGGTATGCGCCGGTTCGAAGTAACGACATTCGTCAAAGACGTCGTATGTTGGCAGGAGTGACTTGTGATGAACGGAAACAATCTTTTGGTCTTGAATGAATGCAGCAGCGTTGTGAACAAGTTTACCATAAGGTCGTTTGTTCTTATCAACAAACCCCACAATGGCAGCAATGCCAGATGTGGAATGCGCTATTTCTTCTAAAGCTTTCAAATTCTCATCTACAAATGCTGGTATATCAAGAAAATCCTTTGGTGGGTAACCCGTGACTGCTAATTCTGGGAAAGCGACAAGGTCGGCGCCTTTGCACTTGGCGCGATTAATGGACAAACAGATTTTTTCAGTGTTTTTCTTAAAATCTCCTACTGTTTGATTAATTTGTGCCAGTGCAATTTTCATATTTTTCAATTTCAACGTTTAGGAATTTTAATATGTGGTTTCGTATTTAGCAAATAAATTTTTACAATGTTTTTGTTTGTTTTCATATTTATGAATACGATAAAAATACAATGTAACCAATTAGTTGTTGTGTATAATTTTTCAATAATTTTTTGAGCAAAATGTTTATTTTGAACAGAGGCGAAGTTAAAAAACACGCTTGACATAACCTTTCTGGAAGAATACCATACTACTTTGAGTTTTCTTACTTTTTGTAGGTTTTTTTCTAGAGGGTGATTATGTCATCAGTGATGAAAACACTTCTGTTAAACCCACCAAGCTTTGAGAATTTTGATGGTGGCGCCGGTTCGCGTTGGCCTGCTACGCGTGAAATTAAATCGTACTGGTATCCAGTGTGGCTTACTTATCCCGCGGGGATGCTGCCAGGTAGCCGTCTCCTGGATGCTCCTCCGCACAAGATTACGCCTGCAGAAACTGTCAGGATCGCAAAAGATTACGATTTTGTAGTAGTGTTTACCTCGACCATTGGTTTCTTAAATGATGTTTGTATTGTGCGCCAGATGAAGGAAGCTAAGCCAGACTTAAAGATAGCTTTCGTTGGTCCTCACGTACAGATGCAACCCACCGAAAGTCTCATGGCCAGTGATGACATAGACTTTATCGTCCAAGGCGAATTTGATTACGCTGTCGTGGAGTTTGCTCAGGGAAAACCTCTCAGCAAAATCCTTGGAATCAGCTATCGCCGAGACGGCAAAGTGGTCAATAATGCGCCTCGTCCCCAATTAGAGACGGAAGACTTAGATCGGATGCCTTTTGCTACAGAAGTGTACAAGCGTGATCTAGTGATTGAGAACTATAACGTACCGTTCCTGATGCATCCGTATGTTTCCTTTTATACGAGTCGCGGCTGTCCATCTCAATGCACTTTTTGCCTCTGGCCGCAGACGCTTTCAGGTCGCACTTGGCGCGTTCGTTCCTCAGAAAACGTTACGCGGGAAGTTCATCAAGCGTTGAAAATGTTTCCACAGGCCAAAGAACTCTATTTTGATGATGACACATTCAACGTCCGCAAGGACCGTTTACTGGATCTCTGTGCGAAGTTCAAGCCTATGAAGTTTCGATGGTCGTGCAATGCTCGTGCCCACAGTGACTACGAGACGCTGAAAGCAATGGCCGATGCGGGTGCCCGACTCCTCATTGTTGGTTTTGAGTCTGGAGATCCGCAGATCTTGAAAAATATTAAAAAAGGTATTACTCTTGAAATGGCGCGTACTTTTGTCAAAAACTGCAAAAAGGTAGGCATTGAGGTACATGGCGATTTCATTATCGGTCTGCCAGGGGAAACCAAACAGACCATTGAACGTACCATCAACTTTGCTAAGGAACTTGACTGCGAAACTATTCAAGTTTCAGTCGCTCACGCCTATTCTGGTACTGAGTTATACAATTACACCATGAAGAATAACTTCCTTACCAGCGATGCGGCTGCCGATGTTCAAGGCCATCAATTACCGCACATGGAATACCCAAATCTTTCGCGGGAAGAGATGATGGCGGCTGTTAACCGCTTCTACGACACTTACTATTTTCGTCCAAAAATTGTCTGGCGCATTGTACGCAAGGGCTTGTGGGACAGTCACGAACGCAAGAGGCTTTATGAAGAAGCAGTTTCGTTTCTTCGCTTGCGTGCAGAGCGCTGGAAATGGACACGAAAGGATTCTGAAAAAAAACAGGTTGTTGCAATATCAAATGTAAATTCTAGCTCGGATTCAGCACTGCACACGAATTGCTAACCTATGATATCGAAAACCCATGCAGCAAAGACGTATATCATGCTTGTGTTAATAGTTTTCTTTGCCCCGATAGGCGATGTGTTGCTTAGTAAAGGGATGAAACAGGTTGGAGAGGTTCCCGATTGGTCAGTTGCAGCCCTTATAGAGATATTTATCAGTGCCTTTACAAACAGTACAATCTGGCTAGGGATAGGGAGTCTGTTAGTCTTTTTTGTTTGCTATCTCTTAGTGCTTTCTTGGGCCGATTACAGCTACGCAGCTCCTGCTTCTGCTATGAGCTATGTAGTTGTTCCCCTGTTGGGTTATATGCTGCTGGGTGAGGCGTTAACTTCAATTCGCTGGACGGGAATAATATTCATTTTTCTGGGTGTGATATTGGTGAATTGTACTCCCCATCGTACAACAAGAAGGAGTTAGCTATGCGTACAGCGCTGAGTTTTGCGGTTGTGATACTGGCGAACGCTGCGGGAGAAATTGCTATTACACGTGCAATGAAACAAGTCGGAGAGGTGGTTAATTTCACGCCGCTTGCCTTGCTTAGAGTCTTACGAAGCGCCATCCGGATACGGTGGATGTGGGTTGGTCTCTTCTTGATGACCTTGCAATTATTTTTTATGCTTATGTTACTCTCTTGGGAAAATGTTAGCTTTGTAATTCCAGCTACAGCTCTTAGTTATGTCGTTGGCGCACTGGGCGCCAAGTTTCTGCTTGGCGAAAAAGTAAGTGGCGTACGTTGGATAGGCGTGTCGTTAGTCAGTATTGGCGTAGCCTTAGTTTGGATCGGGTAGATAATTAGTGATGTATCTCGGATGATAGCAGTTAGTAAGTCTTTTGCCTTCCACCAGCGCTTTGGCTACATGGTGCATAAATATTTTTAATATCCCTTTATCTTTTTACGGGCTCCTTTAAATACATTACCTTTTCTAAATAATATGGATACAAGTCCGATTATTTTCTCTGAGTCTTTTCATAAAAACCCGTTCGATCCTCTAGTTTCAGTAGTAATTCCTGCATTTAATGAGGAGCAATATTTGACTAAGGCTCTTCAAAGTATTGTAAATCAGGAGTTCCAGAACTTTGAATTGATTGTTGTAAATAATAATTCTACAGATAAAACTGCAGAAATTGCTGAAAGTTTTGGAGCTAAAGTAATTTTTGAGTCGCAACGAGGGGTCGGTTATGCGCGACAAGCAGGATTTTTAGAGGCAAAAGGGGAAATTATTGCCACAACTGATGCTGATACGATATTACCCCGGAACTGGCTTTCCAGAATTGTTAGTGAATTTGAAAAGGATGAAAAGTTGGCTGCCTTTGGCGGGCTTTATACCCTCTATTCTGGTCCACTCACAGCAAGATTCACTATTTCTCGCTTCGCTCGTTCAGCATGGACTTTAGATAAAATTTTCTCTAGAGGATGGGGTTTGCCTGGAGTAAATTTTGCGGTGAAAAAGGAAGCCTTTTTAAAAGTGGGGGGGTTTAAATCAGAACTTTCACTCGGTGAGGATGCAGAAATTTCCAGGAGACTTAAGAAAGTCGGCAGGGTGTTATTAGACCCTCATTTTCTCGTTCAGACTTCGGGGAGGAGGTATAGAAGTGGTCTCCTTCTTGGCCTTATGGCATATATACCAAATGGAATAGTGAGAATTGTCTTTAATAAACACAAATTTCTTAAACTTCCTACTATTCGATCAGAGAGGTCATTCTTTGCTAGACGAGTGAATCAATTTCTACTTTTACTTGTGATCGTATTGGTTTCCTTACTTTATTTTTCAAATAGTTGCCCTTTGAAGGCGGGGTTGAAAAAAACGAATTTTGCTGTGAATAAACTAAAAAAAGAAAAATGATAGGGGGGAAAATAAAGTCATTAACCGAATAATTTGTGTGAAGAATAAAATTAATGAAATAAAAGGCGTTTATGCCCGGAAAAGTTTTTTTAACCTTCGATGACGGCCCCAATGAACCATACACATCTCAAATTCTGGATATTTTGAAGGAGTTTGAAGCCAAAGCTTCCTTTTTTGTTTGCGGAAAGAGCGTTGAATATTTTCCTGATGTTGTACAACGAATCGTGAACGAAGGGCATGCTATAGGCAATCATGCTTATTCTCACTCAATGATTTTGACTTTTACTGGTTTTTTGAAACGAGAAATAGAGAAGACTACAGAAATTATTCAGAAGGTAACGGGAGTAAGGACAAATTTTTTCCGTCCTCCATGGGGTATAGCTACTCCGTGGATAAAAAGTTATCTGAAGGCAAATAATTATAAACTTATTTTGTGGGATATAAACTCTTACGATTGGGCTAAAGCCCCAGCTCGATTTATTGAAGAGATGGTTTTAAAAAAGATTAAACCAGATTCTGTTGTTCTTCTTCACGATGGGAAGGAAGCGAAGCTTCATAGCAACAGGTTACAAACAGTCCTTGCTCTCCCCTCTCTTATAAAAAACCTAAAACGCAAAGGCTTTATTTGTAAAAACATCAATGAAAAATATTAATATTCCTTATTATATTTTCAGCCTCTTGTCTTTTTTCCTCTAGTTTCTGGCTTTTGGTTACAGGATAGGTTTCAGCATCCTTTAGGCGTTTGAATGATTCGGGAAGGTGCGCTAGATTGTCTGAAGCAGTGCGCTGGATATCGTGGATCGTTGGCAGATTGTAACACATCTTACCATTTCTTATAACAGGTATTAAAAGAGGCAATCCCCTAATATTTTCGCCTTCAAGACCAATTATATCCCCTACAAAATTGTCATTACTATCGAGGGTGCGAAATACCTGTTTCTTGCAGGGATAGGCAATTTTATCTTCACTAAATTTCATTTTTGGGATAGATTTACCGTTATGTTCTTGCTCAACTAATTTATATACGCCCCCCAGTGCTGGGGCATCTTTGGAAGTTACCATCTCCGTGCCAACGCCAAAGGAATCAATAGGTGCATTATGTTTTAATAAATCATCGATATGGTCTTCATTCAAATCACCGCTGGCTATGATCTCGACATGTTGTAATCCTTTTGCATCCAGGATTTTTCGTACTTCTTTGCTGAGGTTTAATAAATCTCCACTATCAAGTCTTACACCTTTCAGCTTCTTTCCAATTTTTGCCGCCTGTTTAGCTCCCGATAAAGTGTTATAGGTATCGATAAGGAGAATTGTATTGTCCGGAAATGTCTCGTGGAATTTGTAGAAGGAGGTTAATTCGTCTTCAAAGGCCATAACCCATGAGTGGGCAATTGTTCCCAGAGCAGGGATGCCTAACTCATGGGTTGCGAATACATTTGAAGTGCCGCGGCATCCGCCGATAAAACTTGCCCTGGCCGCAATGACTCCAGCTTGAGGGCCGTGGGCTCGTCGGGTACCAAAGTCAATTACCTCATGCCCCTTTGCTGCATAGACGATCCTTGACGCTTTGGTTGCTATTGAGGTCTGAAAATTGATTATTGAGAGAAGATAAGTTTCTACGATCTGTGACTCAATAATGGGAGCAGTAACACGGAGTATAGGTTCATCAGCAAAGACAATTGTTCCTTCTGGCATTGCATAGACAGACCCACTGAATTTAAAATTTTCTAGATATTCAAAAAATTTGTGATTTACATGTTCAAAGATTGGCAACTGGCTTAAAAATTGGATATTCTCTGCTGAGAATCTAATATGTGTAAGATAGTGCAATGCCTGCTCTAATCCAGCGGTTATTAGATAAGAACGATTTTTAGGTAAATTGCGAACGAACAATTCAAAAGTGGCATTATCTTGCATACTGTGCTCAAAATAGCCTATAGCCATCGTAAGCTGGTATAGATCGGTAACGATACCAAGCGAATCTTCCTTTAAGAATAGGGATTTTGGTTTCAGTTCTTTCATAATATTAGAGTGAGATAATACTGCGGAATTGGTTTACGGTCAAGAAAAAGCTTTCTGAGACGCTGCACTTCGTTATTGAATGTGTCATGTGTAAGTGTTACTATAACAAAAGATATTTGAATAGAAATAATTGTAGTTTAATTTTAAGGCTGGAAAAGGCGTAGTAATGATGGGAGATTTAGAAGGAAGAAATATCCTGATAACCTCAGGACCTACGAGAGGCTACATAGATGCTGTAAGGTTTATCAGTAACAAATCGTCGGGTAAGCTGGGATCTACTATTGCACTCGAAGCCCTTAAACGAGACGCTCGTGTAACGTTTGTTTATGGGGTAGGCAGTATTATTCCGGATGTTGCTTTACTCGATAAGGATTATATCAGCAGTCTTACCCTTATTGAAATAGAGACGATCGATGACTTAGTAGCTATAATTCATGAAAGACTAAAAGAGAATTTATACGATGCCATTGTACACACTATGGCTGTCCTCGATTATACTCCTGAGAAAAATAGTGGTGGTAAAATAACTTCAAATAAAGATCGATTGGCAGTAACCTGTGTGAGAACGCCTAAAATTATAAAGTTGATAAGAAAGCTATGGCCACATGCCTTTTTAATAGGTTTTAAGTTAGAAGTAGGCTTATCACGAGATGAACTTATTGAAAGGGCGTATACATCTTTGCTAGAAAGCGGCGCAGATTTAGTTGTAGCCAACAATCAAGATGAAATTGTGGGGGATAAACATCATGCCTATCTCATTAATTCACGCAAAGAAATTGAGGCAGAATGTGATAGCAAGCAAACCATCTCAAATAGTTTGATGAACTTCATATCAAGGCAAATAAATTTGGTAAAAATAATTTAAGTACACAAAATACAACAATATTCTCCAGCACTTATTAGAACTGGAAGCTAAGGCCGACGAAGAAAGTTCTGCCTGGTCTTGGGAGGTCATTGGTGATAGCGGCAGGGCCTGGGTCGCTGTACTGTTTATCAAGGATGTTAAATATCGTGCCCTGCACCTCCAT
>JAGWZR010000309.1 GCA_018968795.1 Planctomycetota bacterium
CCTGGAAATACCAAATAAGGAGCTTAAATCTACCCTGTCGGAAATGAGTCGCCTGTTCAGCGAACTGCAGGACAATGTATCCATTGCCCGCATGGTGCCGGTTGCAGAGATCTTTGAAAAGTTTCCCAGGATGGTGCGCGATCTTGCCAAAGAACGACATAAGGAAATAGATTTTATTCTTGAAGGGAGTGAGATAGAACTGGACAAAGCCATCATTGATGCCGTAGGAGAACCAGTGATCCATCTCCTGAGAAACTCAATTGATCACGGTATTGAATTACCTGAGGAACGGCAGCGTTTGAACAAAAATATACAAGGCAAGGTGAGGCTGGCTGCAAAACGGACGGAAACCCATATCTTAATTGAAGTGGAAGATGACGGCTGCGGCGTTGATACTTCTCATATCAAGCGGGTTGCGGTCAAGAAAGGTTTTATAAAACAGGAAGAGGCTGATTCTTTGCAGGACAAAAATATCATGAACCTACTCTTCAACCCTTCGTTCAGCACTGCCGAAGAGGTAACGGGGATTTCAGGCAGGGGGATAGGTCTGTATATAGTCAAAAGCTCGGCAAGAGAATTGGGTGGAACGGTTGAGATGACCACCCAAATTGGCCGGGGAACGCGCTTCACAATGAAACTGCCATTGTCCACGTCAATTATGCAGATGCTCATGATTAGCGTTGGCGGGCAGGTCTTTGGCGTTCCTTCTGACATTGTCATTGAAACCCTGGATGTAAAACAGGAGGATATCAGGGAGATTCACACGAATAAAGCGCTGGTCTTGCGGAATGAAGTAATTTCCTTCGTTCTGCTGCATGAGGCGCTGGGTATTTCAGTTCGTCAGGACCAGGAAAATTTTGTTGCAATTATCGTCAGCAGGGGGAACAAGTTCATAGCGGTTGGAGTGGATGCCGTGCTGGATCAGATGGAAAATATCGTCAAGCCATTTGACCCCATTGCACAGCAATTTAAAGGATTTTCAGGCGGCATGATTCTGGGGGATGGACGGGTTGCGCTCCTGCTGGATATCCCTGCGTTATTTAATTTCGAAACCTTAAAAGAGGAGAAATATTTCGCATGAAGGACAAAGAATTATTGACAGAGGAACAATTGGATTTCTTCCGTGAGATGATAAACATTGGGGCGGGGAACGCAGCCGGCGCATTTTCGCAGATACTCAATTGCCCGGTGGGCATAAAGATTCCGGAAATATACTTTTTTCCGGCATCGAATATTCCTCCCTTCCTGAAAGACCCTGCTAAATCCTTTGCAACCATATCCATGGATATGGTTGGTGATGTACAAGGGCGCTTATTCTTCCTCGTACCGGCTGAACAGAAAGACAAACTCATTGAATTGGTGGAAGAGGCAACACCCGGGCACGGAAATAGAGAAGGTGTTGGCGCAGACTCCTCGGCGTTAGAAGAGCTTGGAAATATCCTGGCAGGTGTTTTCCTGGTGGCGATTCATGATTTCTGTAAATTGAATATCTACCATTCGGTTCCTGAGCTGAGGACAGATATGTTCCAGGCGCTCATTGACGAATCAATTGCAGCCACAACCAGAGAATCTTCGCAGATCATTCTAATGGTGAGCACATTTATCATTGTAGAAGTGAATATCAAAACGTTTTTCCTGATAATTCCAGATATGAAATATACAAAGAAACTCTTGAACTCGATCAGCGATGCAAGAAAACAGATGTTTGGAAACTAAGGGAATAAGGGTCGGTATTGGAGAGGGGGCTGTAGCAAAAGCGCCCGGCGTCATAATAGCCGAAGGGCTTGGTTCATGCGTTGCATTAGCCCTCTACGATGTAAAGCACGGACTCGGCGGGATGGCACACATCTTACTCCCGACTTCTTCAGAATACAAAAGCAGAAAAACCGGGGTGTTTTCTCCCTATTTGTATGCAGACACTGCCATTGACGCATTATTAAAAGAATTGCGCTGTCAAAATGGAACTCCCCTGCCAAATGTCGTCTCCAAGATTGTTGGCGGGGCGCGTATGTTTCCCGTTTATAATGGCACATGCGCCGGAATTGGCGAACAAAACATAACAGTCATCAGGCGTATCCTGAAAGAAATGTTTATACCAGTGGCAGGCGAGGATGTCGGCGGTAGCCATGGGCGCAGCGTGAAATTTCACGTGCATTCAGGAAAGATAATCGTAACGGCTATCGGGAAAGAGACAGTGGAAATTTAAATTTTTAAATCATGAATAAGGCAAAATCTAGAAATATTACTCTACGTAATGGAGTGGCGATCTGGATAGTGGTTGTCATTGGCCTGGCATCTTTAGGGATATTTGTTTATAGTGATTGGTTGTGGCAGGCTAGTAAACTTGGGCATCGTTATACAAGCGAAGAGATTGCTAAAGCAAGATTGCTTCATTTGCTTATTATTGGTTTATGGGTGGCTGTCATCACGGGAACGTGTTCTATGCTTTTCATGAATAGCCGTAAGCTGCGTCTGTTGGAAGAAGTTCTTATCAAGGTAAAAGAGAAGATCAGAATACTTTCCCTGACCGATGAGTTTACTGGTATTTATAATAGACGAGGATTTTTTACCCTTGCCGAACAGCATTTAAAGATAATCAACAGAATGG
>JAGWZR010000310.1 GCA_018968795.1 Planctomycetota bacterium
GCCAATAAATACAACTCTCCTGGCAATAACGATGTCTGATCAATCGTTGCGGATTGTTCTTTATTTTTGTCAAAATTATTGATAAAAATTGCCTTATCACAAAATACCTTTACCGACCATTCGGTCTTATCTGCGGTGTAATCCAAAAAATTTAGGATCTTTTCCTTATGGGGCATTATGGCATTAAAGATGCCTTCCTGGTTTTTATAAATCGTACAAAACCGTAAGGGAACAACGGGAGTGTAATATTTTTCTGCAACTCCTGAGCTAAGCCGGGAGCTTAGCTCAGGAGTCATGACAAACTCGATTATCTCTTCGTGTCTCTTCGCCCTTGGGACGAGCCACGCCATATCAGTCATATTTTTATCGAGCGCCGCTTCGCTGTATTCCTTTAAGGATACATCACTGAGCACGACGAAAATACCATCCCGTTCCGCAAGATAAACGCCATGTGTGCCATCAATGCCAATCATGGTGTGTGGAAATGATACTCGTGTCCTGGTAAGACAGTAAGTATATATCCCAGGAGAAGTATCCGATAGAATGTTATTCGCTTGATTTGTATCGGCTATTTTATTCATTATGATACCCTAACCCGCACATGAAACGGAACACGCAGCTATCAGCAGACCGCGATGAACAAAAAGAAGTACGAGGTATGAGGTACGATTTGAGATTTAAATCGTACCTCATACTTCTTACCTCCTACCTCGGATTTGTCTTCTTTATAGACTTTATAATATTTCAAAAAACTAAATTGATATGATTGAATTATCCAGAATTTCCCTGACCTTCTTTAAAAGCATCGTTTGAGAAAAGGGTTTGGAAATAAAATGGAGTCCTTCTTTAATGATGGTATTTTGGTGAATAACACTCTCAGAATAACCGCTCATAAAGAGCGCTTTTATGTCGGGTCTGATTTTCCTTATTTCTTCATACGCCTCTCGGCCATTCTTTTTCGGCATAATCACGTCCAATAACAGAAGATTGATATTGTCTTTATTTTCCATGAATTTATTTATTGTGTCATATCCATCTACTGCTGCTATGACCTTGTAGCCTGCCTCTTCAAGGAGTGACTTTGTAAGATTTCTGACCTCTTCCTCATCCTCTGCCAACAGTATCATCTCTGTTCCATTGAGATAAGCTGGCAGTGATATTTGTTTTCCTTCTTCAACTGTTGATTTGATTAGCGGCAAATAAATTCTGAATGTAGCGCCCTTGCCAGGCTCACTTTCGACATTTATGTAACCCCCATGTGTTTTAATAATCCCATACACAATTGATAGTCCAAGACCTGTGCCCTTTCCCACCTCCTTGGTTGTAAAGAACGGTTGAAAAATCCTCCGTTGCGTTTCTTTATCCATACCGATACCCGTGTCAGTAACAGATATACGCACATATGCCCCGATTTCACCGTATCCATGTGTTCTTATAAATTCACTGCCCAATTCTATAATATCTGCCCGTATGATCAGCTTGCCCCCGTTGGGCATGGCGTCCCGCGCATTCGTTGCTAGGTTTATCAATACCTGCTCCATCTGACCACAATCTACCATCACAACGTAGTCGTTATTTGCTGGTATAATATCGAGTACAATATTTTCACCAATAAGCCTCAAAAGGAGATTATTTACCGTAAGTAGAATCCTACTTATCGATACAGGTTTTTGGCGGCTTCCCTGTTTCCTGCTAAATGCAAGCAGTCCCTGAGTTAAATGAGTAGCCCGTTCTGCGGATTTCAGAATCTTTTGAATATAAATCTGGGATGAATTGTTTTTTTCTACACTCTTTTCCAACAGATTTCCATAGCCTATGATTACTGCCAAGATATTATTAAAGTCATGGGCGATACCTCCTGCCAGGGTACCAACTGATTCTAACTTTTGCGAATGATAGAGCTGTTCTCTCAATAGTTTCTGTTCCTCTTCTATTTGTTTACGTTCGATGCCCAGTGCTATCGAGTCCGATACCGCCGCCAATGCTTTTAAGGTAACTTCTGGAAGCGGTTTTTTGGCGAATATCGCCATAACTCCCACCAGGCGGTCTTCGACAATCAGTGGATAACCAGCAAAAGAAACCATTCCCGTCTGCCTTGCCCATTCCTGATCGGGCACTCTTGGGTCACCAATTACAGAGTTTGTCAGAATTGGCTTACGTTCCTCGGCAATAAGACCAATCTTGAACATGCCTACAGGTATGCGGCTATGTGGACCGTCTATGTGTGTATATATTCCTGCGCTGCTTTGTAGTTCTAATACATTTGCTTCTTTGTTGAATGTCCAAATGCGGGCAAACGCCGCATCAAAATTTTTAACCAAGGATTCTGCGCATTTTTGCAATATATCCCTCAGGTTGCCACGTTGTATAAGAGCAATGCCTATATCTGTACTTAATGCCGTCAGGCACGATTGCTCTTCCAATGTATTTTCTGCCTTCATGCGTGCAGCCTTAAAAAAAGTGATAAAGAGTAAAATGCCCGCTATGATGATAATACCGGCAGGTATGGGAGCGCTCATGAGCATAAGTTTCATAAACGAAAGTATCTCGTCCTCGTCAATCTCGGTCAATAAAATCCATTCCAGTTGGGGAATGG
>JAGWZR010000020.1 GCA_018968795.1 Planctomycetota bacterium
GTAAGTTTTTGCTATCTCGGGATTGATTTCTACGCCGGCGACGACGTTAAATCCCGCTCGTTTCAACCCAAGCGTTAACCCTCCTGCACCGCAAAACAAATCTATCGCGGTTAAAGCTTTATCCCTTTGCTTCATTAATTATCCTGCTTAATCTATTTATTACTTTATCTGGCTTTTTTAACATGTCAGTATCCAAAAACCGCTGAACCGACCATCCACTTTTGCGCAATGCGCGATTATTCCGTGCGTCTCTCTTCCGATTTTCGATGAGTTTTTTCTTCCAAAATTCCCGATTCTTTTTAAAAGCTTCTCCAGTAATCTCCTTTTCTCTTTTTCCATGCCAAAACGAACTGTCGCAAAAGATCAAAACGTTAGTGCCACTAATTCTAAAATCCGGATTGCCTCGAAGATTTGGCTGCTTTTGATACCTTATGCCAATCCCCCTCAATATGCTTTCCATTCTTTTTTCTAAGCCGGTCCCACGACTCTTAACTTTCCTCATCCTCTCCGATACTTCTTCTGAAGGTTTTTCAAAGCATTGTTTCATTTTCGTTCACATTCCTTGCTGGGCACGGTATGGACGTATAACTTGGTTACAAGCGTAATAAGCCGTTTATCCCCTCAAAATTGAGGTTATAGACGAACCTGTTGCGTCTATTCCGATTCTGGCTGAAAAGCCAGAAATCCACGAATGACGCTAAAGTGCGCGAAAGGGATTTCGTATGTTTCGTGTTTTTCGCGGGTAAATTGAAATTCTATTGAATCTACTAATCTTCAGCGAGATCGCGTGGTTTAAGTTTGCTGCCAATTTTATTTTCGGTGCCGTTTAACAGCCTTTTTATATTAGATTTATGCCGGATAATAATAAGGATGGCCATGAATACTGAAAATAGTGTCAAGCAAAGTTCTTGGCCGAAGGGGTCTTTACCCAATAGTATTAAACTTATTACTAATATAATTGAGCTGATGATAGATCCTAGAGAGATATAGCGGGAAATAGAGATTGTTATTAACCATACGGCAACGGAGACAAGGAGGGGTATGGGCGCTAACCATAGGAATACGCCGCAGCCTGTTGCAGCCGCTTTTCCACCCTTGAAACCAAGAAAAATGGGGAAGGTATGACCGCATATTACACCTATGCCGCACAATATTAATGAAGGGCTGTGCCCGTGACTTCCAAACAAGATATCAAAGGTGAAAATAGGAAGAAACCCCTTTAGCATATCTAAAAAAAATACCAATATACCATAAGGCTTACCGAGTACTCTTGTGACATTTGTTGCGCCGGGATTGCCGCTGCCAATTTGTCGAATGTCAACGCCCTTTACAATCTTAGTTATAAGAAATCCAAAGGGAATACTGCCTATGAAATACGAGATGATCGGACCAATAACGTTTTGTATTAGCACAGTTTCTTTTGTTTTATGAAAGAGTCGGTTGCCTAAATATATTGCCGCATGGCGCTATGATTCGTGTTATGAAGCGCCAGAGTTTATTATACTTTTAATGGGATTATCGACAATATTATATATTAGGATATAAACCAATACAAACGTAAATTATTGGATTGTTATTGTTATGGGAATAAGAACTTATCCGTAATTAATTTCCCCCCTTTAGTAAAGGGGGGTGTGGGGGGGATTTGAAAGCTGTTTTCAATGGAAAATCACCCTTCATCCCCCTTTTTCAAAGGGGGACTTTCATGGAATAGTTAATTACGGATATATTCTAAATCTTTACTACTATCGTTTCTTTTAAGCAGCACATTTGTGAAACTACGATTTGATAAGTGGAAGAATATAATAGCTGCGTCTTCGGGTGCGATTGACTATCCACATAATGTCTTTGATGTTGTCTGTAAGTTAAAGTATAAAAGAAGTTTGACTTTTTAAATATTGCTTGCTATGATAATTTCTCTTTATATTTGCCAATATCGAGGAAGGAGTTAATTGTGGAACCTGTGGGTACTTTCGACGTAATAAAAGTGCTTATGGATGAGGTTGAAAGCCGATTCCATAAAGAACTTCGGTCCCAAACCAATTCGTTAGCCGAGCTTATCTCTCACATTAGTAAATTTAAAGGGAAAAGACTGCGTCCCGCCTTGGTATTGTTATCGGGTAAATGTGTGGGAGATGCGGCGCCTCAACATATAGATATTGCTGTAGTCGTGGAAATGGTGCATACAGCGACCCTTGTTCATGACGATGTTATTGATGAGGCTTCTATGAGGAGGCATGTTGAAAGTGTGAATTCAAAATGGGGGCGAGAAATATCTATTCTCTTTGGGGATTATTTATTTTCCAGGGGGTTCACCATACTTTCTGCCCTTGATTCTCAGGTTGCAACTCTTTTGCTTTCTCAGACCGTCAATATTATGTCCGAAGGTGAACTTATTCAACTTCAAAGACGTTATGATATTGGACTGAGTGAAGATGATTATTTTGATATTATTGAACGGAAAACAGCTTCTTTGTGCGCTGCCAGTTGTCGTCTGGGCGCCGTGTTTGCCGGGGCCAATCGCAAGGTGGCGGATATGTTATCCAACTACGGTTTAAAAATTGGTATTGCTTTTCAAATCGTGGATGATTGCCTTGACGTGATGGGTACTGAAGAAGAGATTGGGAAATCATTAAATACTGATATACAAATGGGAAAACTTACTTTACCGCTCATTCGGTTAGTTAACAAACTTCCCAGGCATAAGCTAGAAACAACTCGGGAACTGATATTTCGGCATAATGCAAAAGAAACAAAGCATGCTATTCTCGAACTGTTAACGGAACATGATGCAGTAGACTATGCCTTTAATACGGCTAAAAATATCGTCAAGCAGGCACAGGAAGAGATTGCACCACTTCCAGATTCCAAATACAAAACAGCTCTCATGGAATTAGCGGATTATATCGTCACCAGACGGAGCTAAGATCAAATTTCATTCCATCCCCAGCAGCAATAATTTTTAATCCTGTCTCTTTTGATAATTGCTCTGCAACCACATGTGGTTGCGCCTTGACCATCGTCATACCGAAATGATTCAAGATCGTTACTTTTGGCCTCAAGGTTGTCACGATCTCCTTCACATCTTTGATACTCAGATGATAAAGCCATTTCTGGGTATCTTTATCTGTCGTATAGCGAACCACATTGATAATTAAAATATCCCCCTTGTAGCATTTCAGCAATTCCGGGAAGTAACGAGTATCTACAATCAGCGAAATAGTATATTTTGAAGTAAAAAAATTTATGCCGTATGTCTCACTGGGATGCTGGTGTTTTAAGGGAGTTTGGAAAGAGACGGTGTCTGTTAATTTATAACTTCCCCCTTCCTTTATAATTTCTATGTGAGAAAGATAACTTCTCACGTACTTGAATACAACAGGATCCTCTGTTAGTGCATCTTCTGGCGTGTAAAGTATGCCGCGTTTTTTAAACCCGCCTTCAGTCATTGCCTCAATCATTACATTCACATCGGCGGCATGGTCAAGGTGTCTGTGGGTAAGAATAATAGCGTCCAATTTCATCGGGTCCATCTTCGGCCTGCTTGAGACACACCGAACTAAACATCCAGGGCCTGGGTCCACCAGCACATTAAAGCCGTCTAATGAATACCACATTCCTCCAGAGGCGCGCAATTGCTTGGACACAACGATCCTAGCGCCTGCAGTGCCGAGGAATTTTATAAAATCCGTTTCAGGGGTATTTCCCATATTTAAAATAATACCATGAATTCATCATGGGGAAAATATAAAAAACAGATAGTGCATTTTTCGTAGTATTTACCGCAGAGGACAAGAGAAAACAAATTTGAAGGCATAGAAGGGGCGCATCTTAGCCCGTGATTCAAAAACTTCTTGACATTATCAATATTCGTGCTATTATCCACACAATCGTGGCATTGAATAATGGAGGAATGTTATGTCGAGTTTGGTCAGATTCGGGGTTTCTCTCGAAAAGGAATTGCTCAAAAGATTTGATGAGCGGATAAAGGAGAAAAAATACACCAACCGCTCTGAGGCTATTCGCGACCTGATCAGGGATGACCTAGTGAAAAAAGAATGGCAGGAAGGTAAAGAAGTTACAGGGTCGATTACCATTGTCTATAATCACCACAAAAGGGAGTTGACCAATCTCCTCATTGATATTCAGCACGACTATCATGATACCGTCCTTTCAACGCAGCATATCCACCTGGATGAAGATAATTGCCTTGAGATAATTGTAGTAAAAGGAAAACCGGTAGAGATAGAAGAACTCTATGGGAAATTAAAATCGGCAAAAGGCGTCAAACACGGAGGATTTGCTATGACCACAACGGGGAAAGAGATAATCTAAATCGTTTTTCTATTTTTTTCTTTATTAGTAGCACGAATTTAATATAAATATTACTACTTGTGGAGAAGTGTTAGAAAGAAGAGAAAGAATGAATTATGTTCTAAAATTTGCCGCGCTATTTTTACCATTACTCCTGAATTTAGTTGGGTTGTTCCCTTTATTTGCAGATATTGTTAACTCAGATAAAATCGAAGTCGGTTCTTCGACGTCAGAGATGGCAGGTGTAGATTCTTCTCATCAATCAGAAGAAAGTGGTAATAATACCGGTAATTCACCAGACACCGTTCAAGAGTCCACGAATTCAACGTCTCCCGCAACAGATGAACTTCTTTTGCCGGAAGTGATAGTCTACGGAAGCGCGGACAGCTTGCTTGGCATCGCAGGCGCGGCGTCTCAAGGTACGGTGGGCAGGGAGGAATTGGAATCGCGCACCTTGTCACGTCCCGGTGAAGTGCTGGAGACGGTTCCCGGGGTTATCGCTACCCAGCACAGTGGCGCCGGCAAGGCGAATCAGTTCTTTCTGCGCGGCTTTAATCTCGACCACGGAACGGACTTTGCCACATCGGTCAACGGCGTTCCGGTGAATCTTCCCACCCATGCGCACGGCCAGGGCTATAGTGATTTGAATTTCATAATCCCCGAACTGATCGAACGCGTGGATTTCCGCAAAGGAGTTTACTCTGCTGACCTTGGTGATTTTTCATCTGCCGGCGCCGCAGACATCCACTATGTTGATGTTCTTCCGCTAAGTATAGCGCAGGTGGAGGGCGGCAGTTTCGGATACGAACGCGGCCTGTTCGCCTCATCACAACGTGTCGGGAGTGGAAATATCCTTTATGCCGTTGAATTGTTCCATAACGACGGTCCCTGGACCAATCCTGATGATTACAAGAGGATAAATGGTGTATTGAGCTATAGTCGGGGTACCGCCGAGTCAGGCTATAGCGTAACCTCTATGTCGTATGTCGGGGATTGGAACGCGACCGACCAAATTGCCCAGCGCGCGCTGGGAGGAATTCCTGGCTTTGGCCTTTTCGATTCTCTGGATACAAGCGACGGCGGCAACTCGCAACGCCACAGTCTTTCCGCCGAGTGGCACCATGCTGATGCAGATTCTTCCACGAAAGTATTGCTATATGGATTCTACTATGACCTTGATTTATTTTCCAATTTCACGTATTTTCTCAACAGTCCCCAGGGCGATCAGATGGAGCAACAAGACAAGCGGTGGGTTGGCGGGACGAAGGCCAGCCAAACCTGGTACGGCCAGATCTTTAGCCACGACATGGAAAACACCGTTGGCTTGCAAATACGCAGCGATTCGATTAAAAACGGCTTGTTTCAAACCATCGACCGGCAGCGTGCGGATAAGGTTGATTATAACGGTGAAACGATTCCCGCCACAACCCGTGCGGATGATGTGTGGGAGGTGAGTCTTTCCCCCTATGTCGAGAATAAGGTTCAATGGGCGGACAAATTCCGAACGGTTTTTGGATTGCGAACGGATTATTACCATTTCGATGTGAATAGTAATTTGCCTCTCAACTCCGGCACAAGAGATGCCATACTCGCCAGTCCTAAAGGGTCGCTTATCTTTGGTCCGTGGGCAAAAACTGAGTTTTACCTGAGCGGCGGCCTCGGTTTCCACAGCAATGACGGTCGCGGCGTGACACAACATGTTGATCCAAAGACGGGCAATCCTGTGAAACCAGCAACCCCGTTGGTGCGTACGAGTGGGGCGGAAATCGGCGTACGCACAACTGTCGTTAAGGGGTTGCAAAGCACGTTGGCGTTATGGGGGCTGGATATGGATTCGGAACTGGCTTTTTCCGGAGATGCCGGCAGTACCGAGCCTAGTGCCTCGAGTCGACGTTATGGTGTCGAGTGGGCAAATTACTACATGCCCACCAAGTGGCTCTCTCTGGATGGCAATTTCTCATTTTCACACGCTGAGTTTCGTCAAACGGTCGTTGGTGACGGAGTGCAAGGTAGGTACATCCCCGGAGCGGTTGACAGCGTTATAGCCACCGGAATTGCGTTCCATCAGTCAGGTGAGCGAGGCCTTTTCAGTGAATTACGGTTGCGGTTTTTCGGCCCTCGCCCTCTAGTGGAAGATAATAGCGTCCGCTCCACCTCCACCAGTCTGCTAAGCGCGAAAGTGGGCTACAACTTCAATAAAAATTGGACTTTCAGTGTAGAGGGTTTTAATCTCATCAACAACAGGAATCATGATATTGATTATTTTTATCCATCGCGTTTGGCAAACGAGGCCGCCGGCCCGAATAACGGCGGTTTCAAGGATATTCACTTTAAATCAGTTGAACCCGTTGCGGTTCGTGCCGCGCTGACTTTCCGGTTCTAATCTTAAAAAGGAGTGAAAAATGTTTGATTTATTCTTAAGGGGAGGGCCTGTCATGTGGCCTATCTTCGTTGCATCTCTGGCAGCCCTGACCGTAGTTATTGAGCGGATTTCATTTCTTATCCGCGAACAAAGATCAAGGTGTCCGGAAACTGTGGGAAAAATATTTTCTGAAGTTGAGAAAGGAAAAATTGAAGAAGCGATGCGAATAGGAGAGGGATGCAATGATTTTGTTGCCGTCACCCTTGTTTACGGTCTTCTCCACCGTCACAAAGCTTTCTCAAACGCTCTTTTGCAGGCTGCAAATAAAGAACTTAAGCGTTTTAGCCGGGGGCTTCCGGTGCTTGATACCGTTATTACGCTTGCGCCGCTCCTGGGTCTTTTTGGCACGGTGACCGGTATGATACATGCCTTTGGCCTTTTGGGCGGGAAGGAGCTTGATGCCCCTACGGTTATCACGGGCGGCATTGCCGAGGCTTTAATTGCCACCGCATACGGCCTTCTCACCGCCATTGTCGCGCTCATTCCGTTTAATTATCTAAACGCACGTCTTGAAGAAGCCAGACATGAAATTGAGGATGCCACCACGCATCTCGAACTTTTGCTTTTAAAACAGGATAAAGGCTTATGAAGATACCGCTACCAACAACTAGACGGAAGGCAAGGATAGAGATCATTCCGCTTATTGATGTCATATTTTTTCTCTTGGCGACTTTTGTAATGGTTTCTCTTTCGATGGTTAAGAATCAGGGTATTCGTGTGAATTTGCCCTCGGCCGCTACAGGCGCCACTCAAGAGCGTGAAGCAGCGGTAACCATTACCGTCACCAAGTCAGGAGATATATACCTAAATCAAGTAAAACTGGCTCCTGACCTTTTACCCCAGCGCCTGAAACAATTAAAGGCAGAAAATCCAGACATGAGCGTTTTTATTAATGGGGACAAGGAAGCCTATTTTGGTAATGCAATTCAAATCCTCGATGAGGTAAGGTCTTCAGGAATCACGAAAGTTGCCATTCAGACAAAGCAGGCAGAGCCTTTGCAAAAATGACAACCAACAGATTCGACTGCCACCAGATTAAACCCGGCAAATATGACATGCTTAAAGGATTTATACTTGCCTTATCTATTCATAGTGTTTTATTTTTTGTTGGCGGAAAGCATTTTGTTAAACCCGTTCAATACAGTGTCCAATCAGCCAATGGGAGCATAGACGTTGATCTGGTGGCTGCCTTGCCGCAACCAGAGGCAGATGCAGTTAAATCCGTTACGTCCATAACAGAACAACAGCAGGAAACGGTTAAGACTATACCACACCCTTCTCAAGAAACGATCAGGACGAAAAGTAAACCCGGTTATTTCCAGAATCGACCTCCAAAATATCCTCCACTTGCGAAGCAAATGCATCAGGAAGGACTGGTCATGCTCATGGTAGAGATAGATCAGAAAGGTGTGCCGGTTAAGGTTGAAGTTAAACAGAGTAGTGGCTATCAACTGCTTGATCAGGCGGCTTTAGAAGCAGTGAGGCATTGGAGATTTCAATCTGAACGGATAGGGGATCTGCCTATTGAATCCAAGGTGACAATCCCTGTTAGATTCCGCCTGGAAGAATAAGATGAAGAATCTAACTGAACCCGATGGTTCCGGCAGGCACATGATGCAGCACATTCTTCAAAGGGCAGAGAAATTGAAAAATGCCAAAGGTTTACCGGAAGCGCAGCATGCTTGAATTGATTAGCGATGCCCTTTGCCCATTTTTTAAAGCGTGGCCCAACCAGCGAAAACGCAATGAACTGAAACTCTATCGTTGTAAAAAGGACGTACATTGCTGGTTTCAACCACAAAATCTTTCTCTGTCTTGTCCGTATGCTATAACCGGGGCTTGTTCAGATATAGAAGAAGTGGGAAAGGGTGAATGAGGTTATAGAAAGGGATGCCTCGGGGAATTAATTTTTAGCTGCTATCTTATCGTTAAGCGCCTTGAGGAATTTGTCCATATCCACATTGTGCATCTTGGTCGCCATATCTATGCTTGCAACCCTGCCCATCGTGTTCCGCATAACTGGATTTGCCATTTGGCTAAAGCCAAAGTCGAGAAAAATTTGAAGTGTTTCCGGGTATTGATCTACAATATCGAAAACCTTTGTATCCTTTGTGACTTCAGTTAATTTCTTGGATGCCGATGGTTTTGATTCCTGTGCGGTATTCATGGTCTTCCACAGGTTGTATCCGAAGATACCAAGAGCTGCCAATTCAAACCAACCTGATGTCCCCAGGGTGGCGTAAAATAACGGTTTCCATCCGCTCGTACCCACGAGTATTTGCGAGAATACCCTTAGAAAACAGCCCATATTTAAAAGGATAAAGGTAATGTTGGATAACTTTATACTGTGCATGTTAATCCCTTTAAAGGTTGGAATCATTTTCGAGGCGTAGCCAATAATCATCATAGTTATAAATCCTACGGTGAGGGCGTGATTTAGAGAACCATGAAATCTTTTTTGTACTTCTGTGCCGTGTCCTAAAAAGGGCATTGCAAGCAGGATAATGACGCTTACGATGAGCCAGATATATGCGGTGCGAATGGTCTTTGCGTAACTCCTGTCCATAATGATGTCATGTAATTCCTTTGTGGATTTTTCAAAAATCCGAAGACCATATATGAACGCAATGATAGCAAAGGCTATGGGAAATACTACAATTTGAGAAAATCGAAGCGCCACGACACTTTTATCCGCAAGCATGTGTGTGGCATAATAAATGGGAACTGATATATTCATAATCCAAAAAGTCAGATTTACCGCCCTTTCCCTGACAGGCTTGATATCAAGAAAGGCATATACCGTCCTAATATTTATGGCGAAGATAAACATGAACACAAATCCAAAGAGGTAGAGATGAATATAAGGACTGAAAACAGCTCTGGGAATCTCATAGCGGGAAAGTTTGTAGAGATAATTATGTGTCATTCCCAGATTCATAAACGTGGCGATAAGAAACCAGATAATGCCTGCCTTGAAAAATTTGTCGAAGACGCCGATTTTTTCCTTGCTGGAGAAAACGGTTCGCAGGATAATGAATGCAAATAGGCAGATTGAAAAACTTTCAAAAATAGCGGATAGCGGGAGTAAGAATCGGATGGTATTATAGGATATGGGTTGTATAATAGTCCTGAGTAAGATACCAATGATGATGAATCCGTAACAGATGTTTGCCAGCCTCCTGTGTTTGAGTTCGGTATTCTTTACCCTCGGTATGATGTATAGGGCAAAACCCATGATACAAAGTCCCACCCATCCATAAATTTGTGCATGACCATGTGCCTGGATAAGCGAATAATAGATTGAATTAAAATTCGATTTAATGGCAATGTACGTGAGGATAATAGCGCCAAACGTCACGCCTACGGTAAGGGTCAAGATGATAGCCGTTTTAACGAATTTTTCGTAAATTTTATCTTCTTCAAACCTTGGGATTTCAATATGCTCGCCACCACCCTTTTCGATAGCCTCGTTGAGTTCTTTGACAAGGGTATCGTAATCAACCTCGTGTGCCTTGGCAAAGAAGGCGATAGGTTCATTAGGCCCGCGCACCCCACCGGCTATAACAAGATTATATTTCTTGAATACAGTAAGCGTTTCCGGGTGAGCCTCTATAAGGTCTTTAATTATGGTATTTCTGTTGATTTCCATAAAGATTCAATTTAGCAAATTTTAATAAAAAATTCCAAGAAAATAAAAAATTGCCTTTTGTTTAAAAAATGCCATATCATGTCATGCCTCTGTCAATATGGCAGGATAAATTTTTGTGAAGAAAAATTACACTAATATTTCTAACCTGTTTTATTACAATAGATTATTTAAAATTTTATAGGTGAATTTATAACAGGCATTTATTTTGCTCTCTAAAAAAGCAAAATATTTACATCATTAACTTTATTTTAGAAAGGAGTATTGTATGGCTAGAGAAATTACAAAGTGGACGCTTTTGCCAACCATTTCTTCTTTGCAGAGCGAGATGAATCGGATGATGGACAGGTTTTTTAGGGGTGGTGATTTGTCAGAATTAGGGACAGAAATTGGCGCCTGGATACCCCCAATTGATTTGTCAGAAACTGCTGAAAAGATTACCGTGAAGGCAGAGATTCCCGGTATCGACCCGAAGGAAGTAGATATTTCAATACAGGGCGATACCCTCTTAATTAAGGGTGAGAAGAAGGAAGAAAAGGAAGAAAAGGGTAAAAACTATTACCGTATGGAAAGACGCTACGGAGGCTTCTCGCGTTCCATTGACCTTCCAAGCTCTGTGGACACAAACAAGGTAACAGCAGAGTACAAAAACGGTGTGCTTGAGATTACCTTGCAAAAGAAGGAAGCAGTAAAGCCAAAACAGATTTCCGTGAAGGTCAGCTAAGACAAGGCAGCCACAGATTACGCAGATTTTCTTTATAAAAACTGTGGAGGCTTCAATTAACCAGAAGTTGTGAGGATGTGAGGATGAGAGGTTGGAAATATTCCCAACCTCCCATCTTCACAACCTCTCAAAT
Organism: Planctomycetota bacterium; assembly: GCA_018968795.1. Lineage (GTDB taxonomy): Bacteria > Planctomycetota > Brocadiia > Brocadiales > Brocadiaceae > REEB58. The sequence continues at coordinate 11,240 of JAGWZR010000020.1, forward strand.
CCTATCTACAGTTCCCCAATCATCGTAATTTCTGTTTCCAGCGTATATCCTAATTTCTGTTTTACCGTCTCTTGCACAAGCTTTATTAGTTGCAAAACATCAGAGGCTCTGGCATTGCCTGTATTGATAATAAAGTTTGCGTGCTTCCTTGATACTTCTGCTCCACCTATGCGCATGCCCTTGAGTCCTGCCTGTTCTATCAACCTCCCAGCCCCGACATCCTTAATTTTTTTAAACACGGAACCACAGCTCGGATATTCTGCTAATTGCGGCTGTTTTTCATTACGCCAGACGATGTTTGCATCCATTACTGCCTGTATTTCTTCTTTCGGCTTTGGACTGAGTTGGAAGGTAACGTCAAGCACAACGTCTTTCCTCACCTGTAAGATACTCCTGTCATACCCAAACTGGAAGTAATCAACTCCGACAGTACGGAACTGTCCTTCTTCTGTAAATATGCGGCTCGTCTGAACAATTTCTTCAATGAACATCATCCGTTGTCTGTCGGGTGACAAAAAATGCAGGTTCTGCCACATAGCCCCGCCAACAGTACTTGGAATGCCAACAAAATGCTCGAAGCCTGATAATCTACGGTTGTAACATTGCACTATAAGATCGGCAATAATTGCCCCACTTTCTGCAAATACTCTATCACTATCGAGGATCGTAACTTTATTTGCCATATTACGGATAACCAACCCGCAAAACCCTTTATCCGTAACCAAAATATTAGCCCCGCAACCGAGCAAAAAAAAGGGAGTGCTGTTGCGGCGGGCTTCTGATAAGGCATGTACCAACTCATCAATGGTATGAACCTCGACAAACAAATCCGCCAGCCCACCGATTTTATATGTGGTAAATGGAGCCAGAAGTTTGTTTCGTTCAAGGTTTGGAATGTTTAGTGACATAATGCTGCATGTAGCTGCTAAATTAATAAGCAGGATGGGTTATGCGAAGCGACCTATCACCACCATTTTGTCTATCTTTTAGCCCCGAAGACCCCAAGGCACAAATTAAAAAACTTAGTGTCTTAGTGACTTTGTGGATAGTTTGAAATTCCCGGACGTTAAATCTTTATTGACAGAATAGCCTATTTTATTATACATTTACAACATGAAAATTCGTTATTTTGCAGATACAGATACGGCGCTCATTGAATTTTCGAACGAGTCAATTGCGGAAACAAAGGAAATATCGGAAAACCTTTATGTTGATTTAGACGGCAGGGGTAATCTTGTCAGCATGACCATTGAGCACGCGAAAGAGAAGGCTAATATTTCAGAAGTATCTTATCTTCAAATGAGCAAAATAGTCGCCTAACAATGCTCTCAGGTGAGAATGAAAAGGTCATATCATCATATTTCACTCCCCATATTTGGTAATTGAAATATGAAGGTGACCCTGCAACCTTTCGGCGTGCCGAACAGTATTGGGACACATCCCATATTTCTTGATACTTGTTTCTTCAAATCTGCTATCTTACCACTCCGTTTTTTATCCGCATCAGTTCAGCATTAATCTGGTTATGTTTCACCTAAATTCTACAATTGGACACAGATTGACACAGATAAGTGTGGATTTTGCTGGATGCGCTCCGTTTTACCCAGCCTACTTGGTTAGTATTTATTTAGGAGAATGTCTGAGTACCATGCCTCAACTTTCCCATGATTGCGGTCGGCGTTGGTTTGAATTCCTACATAAATAATTTTCGGCGGTTCTTCTCCAAATTCCTGCATATAGTCATGGTAATGGTTCACCTTGTAACTGAGCCATTTGCCTGCATCCTGCGCTCCGCTCTGTACGACAATCATTTTTGCTTTGGCTTCACAGGGATTTCCAAATCGTTCACCCGCAGGCAGGTTATTTCCATATACGTAGATTAATATCCTGTACCAGTACGGTATAGAGAGAAACGTCTTGCCATACACTACGCATACGGCAGCAGGATAATCATCGCCACCTTCTTCTTTCTCCCTGCTCTCCGGTATGATGCCAGAAATCTTCCAGTTCCAGCTCAAAAAGGGATATTCTTTCGGATTAAGACGGACCGGCTTAAAGAGGATAGCGCCGTTATCATTGGCATTTACATACAGCGTCTTTTTGCCTTCAATTTCCACGATCCTGGGCATAATCCTGTTTTTAATTTCTCTGCAAATGCCTTTATGGGTCTTCCAGCCCAAAGGCTCACCCTTCGCCAATTCCTTGCTACTGAATTCCGTAATAGGAAAAAAATCTTGTGAATACATTTTAGAAGTGAATGTAAATGAATAAAAGAAGAAGATGGCCAGGATTACGTATCTCATAAAAAATCTTCCGTTCCCATGAAGAACGTGGAACGAGGAAGAACACACCCCTGCCCTCTCAAGAGGGGAATCAAAAAATCCCCTCTTCGAAGGAGGAACTTCCTATTTCTGTGCCTCCGTGTCTCTGT
>JAGWZR010000311.1 GCA_018968795.1 Planctomycetota bacterium
GAAAACCCCAAGCTTTTGAGCTTGGGGATGAATGGCTGCCCGGAGCGAAGCGGAGGCCATTCATGGGTTTTTACCTGAAGCCCCAGCCTTTAGGCTGGGGAGTGGTTCACTTTACAATTAAAATGTTTGGCCATAGGATCCCTGATATAGAGGTATGGGCGTTATACACATAGATAGCGATATACTAATCATTGGTGGTGGAGCGGCGGGATGTTTTGCCGCGGTGGATATCTACAAAAAATCTCCCAATTGCCAGGTGGTTATTATGGAAAAAGCGCATATTGAGCGGAGCGGTTGCCTGGCCATGGGTTTGAATGCTATCAATGCCTATTTACATCCAGGACAGACGCCAGAATCGCATGTTTCTTATGTAGAACGTGAATTTGAGGGTGTTATAAGAAAGGATCTTGTTTACAGCATTGCGCAGAGGTTGAATGAGGTAGTCAAGGATGTGGAGGATATGGGACTTCCCATTGAAAAGAATGAAGATGGTGCTTACACGAGGCGGGGGAAACGCAGTATTCGTATTTTTGGCGAACGACTGAAACCTATTCTTGCAGAGGCCGTAAGAAAAACATCCGCACAGGTGTTAAATCGTGTTGTGGCGACAAATTTTATTTACGATGGCGAGCGCATCTCTGGCGCCTTTGGATATGGGATTAGAGATAGCATGTTTTATGTGGTTCGGGCGAAGGCTGTTATTGTGGCTACCGGGGGGGCTTCTGGTATCTATAGACCTCATAATACCGGTGAGGCACGGCACCTGATGTGGTACTGCCCATGGAATGCGGGAACGGGATATGCCATGGGAATACGTGTTGGAGCGGAGATGACCAGTTTTGAGAATCGGTTTATCGCATTGCGCGTAAAGGATGTGCATGCGCCTACGGGTACGATTGCCGTTGGAGCGCATTCAAAGCAGATCAATGCGCGAGGAGAAGATTATCTGGAATGTTACTACAAGCATTTGGGGGGAAACAAATGTCTGACACAACACAGGCTTTTTGCCACGCTAGAAGAAACGAGAGCAGGCCGAGGTCCGTGTTATTTAGATACGACTACTTTAAACGAAGCAGATGAAAGGCGATTAAAAGAAGATTTTTTGAATATGAATCCACAAATTATCCTCCTGTGGGCAAGTGATAGTATGGGCCCACGAAAGAAACCTGTGGAAATCCAGGGGACAGAGCCTTTTATTGTAGGCGGGCATTGTCAGGCAGGATATTGGATCGATAAGGAAAGAAGGGCAACGATAGATGGTCTTTACGCCGCTGGAGAGGTGGCAGGTGGCGCGCCGAAAAAATATGTGAGTGGGAGCTGGGCTGAGGCTCGTATTGCTGCAGCGGCGGCACAGGAAGATATAAAAGAAGTATCTTTGAAAGATATAGAGGATGAAATTATTCAAAGTGAGAAAACGAGCGTTTTATGTCCTTTAACGAAAAAGACTGGAGTATCGCCACTGGAGGTACGAGAGAGGCTTCAAAAAATTATGGATGAATATGCCGGCGGTATTTCCATGAATTACGCACTTCATGAGGAAAGATTGTTGGAGGCAAGGCGATTGTTAAAATGTCTGAAAGAACGAACGAAAGACATTTCTGCCGTGAATAATTATAATCTGGTTGAAACCTTGGAATGTATCGACAGGATTGATGTTGCAAGGATAGTGGTTGAACATTTAATCTATCGCAAGGAGACGCGATGGTCATGCTATCAGACCCGACTGGATTATCCAGAGAAAGATGACAGCCGATGGCTTACTTTTGTTAATTCTATTTATAATCCAAACACGGATGAAATCAAGATGGTAGAAAGACCTTTGAACTCATGAGCATCTTTATTGATGAAAATATTTGTAATGGATGCAAGGGATTGCCAGAGGCGCGGTGTGAGCGCATCTGCCCCGGCGACTTGTGTTACCGTAAGGAAAACATGAAGGCAGCAATTCGCGACCAGTCGGCTTGCTGGACTTGTGCCGCCTGTGTAAAGGAATGCCCTGTGCAGGCAATTGAGTTGAGATTGCCTTTTCAGGTATGTAGTAATGGCGCCTCCCTGAAAGCGCGGCTAAAACGGGATAAAACGATTTGGACGGTTTGGGATGCCAGGGGGCATCAAGATGAATTTATTATTCAGACAAGATGTTTGAAAGGAGATTAATGGAAGATGGTTAAAAATATTGCCCCGCATGGGGGGAAGCTTATAAACAGGATCATTTCCGCGGAGGAGCGGGAAATATTGCTTGATAAGGCTACACATTACGATATGAAAAAAATCCAGCTCAATTCTCGAGAAATGTCGGATCTCGATATGATTGCGGTTGGCGCAATGAGTCCTTTAGAAGGATTTATGGGTAGGGCAGATTACGATAATGTGTTGGACAATATGCGGCTGTCCACGGGATTGCCCTGGTCAATTCCAATTACCCTCTCAGCAACAAAGGAAGAAATCGAAGGTCTCAAGCCAGGCAAGGATGCCGCCCTTGTAGATCAGGCTGGTGAGGTGGTTGCAATTCTTCACTTGGAAGAGATTTTTCACCATGATAAACCAAAGGAATCTTTAGAAGTTTATGGTACGGATGACAAAAAGCATCCGGG
>JAGWZR010000021.1 GCA_018968795.1 Planctomycetota bacterium
AACTGAATGCTAAAACATTTTAATAAATGTTGAACGGTATCAGGTATATTTTTACTTCCTATTCCTGTCTGAATAAGAGTTATCGGAAAGCCGCAAAACTCCGATTGATAGAATATGGTATGAGCGTGCTGAATCTTTTTTAAGATATTTACCTGGGGTTTTAAGGACGCCATTTCTTGGCTTAGTGCAAAAAATATTGCTATCATAAATTCCCCAATCTAAGATAAAACGCATAAATGGAATCAAATTTAGTTAAAATTTTCAATACAATTATGAAAAAGTACAGAATTTCATTAATAACATTTCTCGTCAAGGAGAGAGAAAACCAACCTCTCTTTTTTAGCTTTGAATAATACTTGATAGTATTATACAATTAACATGGTATTTTGCGCTTGTAAATTTTTTAATTTGTCTGTAATTGTTTTTGCCCTTTTTGTAAGACGGAGTTCAGCTCATTATGAGAGTATCGCTGGCATTAGGTTCTTCGATGGCGAAATATTTAATAAAGAATAGGCTTTTGTCCAAAGAAAGATTCCCTCTGGTATTAATGCTGGAGGTTACTCACTTATGCAATCTTGCCTGTGAAGGTTGCGGCCGCATACGGGAGTACAAAGAAACAATGCGAGAGATGTTGAGTGCGGAAGAGTGTATTCAGGCGGTGAACGAATGCCCAGCGCCTGTCGTTTCTGTCACTGGCGGCGAGCCTCTGATGCACCCAGAGATTGATAAAATTATTGGTAGCATCTTAAAGAAAAAACGGCATATCTATTTATGCACCAATGGAATCTTATTATCAGAGGCGATAAAAAAACTGAAACCTAGCAAGTATCTTAATATTAATGTTCATATCGACGGCATTGCCAAGACGCATGACGCTATTGCAGGGAAAGGCGTCTTTGAACGCGCCACTAACGCTATTCGAGAAGCGAAACGGGCAGGATTCAGAGTCTGCACGAATACTACCATATATAAAAATACCAGTGAGGGCGAAATAGAAGAATTGTTTTCATTTCTGGAAGGGCTGGGTGTGGATGGCATGTTAGTCTCCCCGGGATTTAGTTTTGAACACAACGAAAATGAAATGTTCCTTTGCCGAAAAGAGGTACAGGAGAAGTTTGGATTTATTTATGGGATTTCGAAGAAATATAAGATACTAAACTCTCCCTTGTATTTGAAATTTTTAAAGGGAGAAAGGCATCTAAAATGTACGCCGTGGGGAAATCCTACCAGGAACTACTTGGGCTGGAAAAGCCCTTGTTACCTCATCACAGACACGCACTACAAAACCTTTGATGAGTATATGGAGTGTACAGATTGGGAAAAATATCAGGAGGGGACTGATCCTCGTTGTAAAGATTGCATGATGCATTGCGGTTTTGAGCCTACCGTTGTGCTGGAAGGCGGAAAGCGACTGTCTGACATTATAGAAATGGCTAAGTGGAGTCTCAGCTAGAAAAAGCAGGTATTTAGCCGTCAACAGTTAGTACGCAGTTTTTGGATGAGTTGTCCCAATACCCTCCTACCAAATTTCTGACTGCCGATGACCGAGGTTTATGATTTTTGAATAAGATTGCGGTATCTGCCCAGGGCCATCAAAGGGAAATAATTGCGGTACATATGATATTTTAGGTAAAAAACTTTGGGGAAGCCCGTAGCGGTAAATTCAATTTCTTCCCAGCTTCCATCTTCTTTTTGTCTGTTTAAAAGAAAATTTATACCCTTTTCTACTGCGTCTGATGTTACATCACCGGCAGAAAATAATGCCAACAGTGCCCACGCCGTTTGTGAGGGTGTACTTTTGCCAATTGCTTTAAGCGATGAATTCTCGTAAGACTTTATCGTTTCACCCCATCCTCCGTCAGAATTCTGAACACTCTTCAGCCAATCAACAGCATTTTTAATATAAGGCTGGTTCATGTCCTCTCCAACGGCAGAAAGTCCGGCAAGCACAGACCACGTTCCATAAATGTAGTTTGCACCCCAACGTCCAAACCACGAGCCGTCTTTTTCTTGCTCTTTCTGAAGAAATTCTACGGCCATTCGAATGTTGCTGTAGGTCTTACTGAATCCGATACGACCCAAAAATTCCAAGCACCGAGCTGTAACATCGCTTGTACTTGGATCTAGCAACGCATTAAAGTCTGCAAAAGGTATATGATTTAAAATAGTTTTGTTGTTATTGCGATCGAAAGCCCCCCATCCGCCGTCATCGCATTGCATTGCTTGAATCCACTTCATGGCGCGTAACAAGGTCTTTTCCTTATGAGCAGCTTCTGGTAGAGACACTCGCTGTAATGCCATGAGGACTGCGGCGCTATCGTCTGTGTCTGGATAAAACTCATTTGCATATTGGAAGTACCAACCGCTCGGTTCTTGTACTTTACACTTTAAAGCCCAGTCTCCGAAATTCTTAACTTCCTTGCTTAGTAACCAATGTCCTGCTTTTTGCAATGCTGGATGGGCATTTTGTATTCCTGCTTCATTGAGCGCTATAATCGCCCAGGCCGTATCCCAAACGGGCGATACACACGGCTGTAAATAAAGCTTATCCGTCTCGTACACAACCAGGTTCTCTACCTCTCTTAGCTGACTTACCAATGCCGGATGATCGTCTGGATAGCCAAGACACTTCATGGCAAAGATCGAATTAATAATTGCCGGCCATATAGCCCCAAGACCGCCGGATTTGTCCATATGGCCTAGCATCCATTTTTCCGCCTTCTTGAGGGCTATTCTTCGGATACATTTAACGGGATGCTGCTCATATCGCCGGAAAATACTATCGGCATCAATAAAGAAATTATGCCAGGTCCATCCTGATTGATCCCGCTTAATGCGGTAAACCACCTTATCGCGCGGGACAAGGTAGAGTTCTTTCAGCAAGTCATCCCCAACTTGAATGTGGGGTTTTTTAGCGATGGCAATGGAGAGGGGAACGACGATACATCTCGACCAATACGACATCTCGTAGATACTAAAATAAAAACCTGCTGGAAACAGGATCATTTCTGCAGGAACAGCAGGCACGGCTTGCCAATCAACCTGGCCAAACATGGCAAGATATATCTTCGTAAAACAGTTGGCATTCATGATACCACCCATATCCAGGACACATTTTCTGGCTTTCTGCATGAATGGCTCATCTGCAGAATATCCCGCTAGTTTCAGAGCAAAGTATGCCTTTACCGAAGCGCTAACTTCGGCAGGTCCTCCATAATAAATATTCCATCCTCCGTCAGGGAGTTGATGCTCTCGGAGAAGATTAGCAGCCATTCTTTGTTTTTCGCTATCTACCTTTCCGAGAAAACGCATCAGCATAATATAGTCTGACGTAACGGAGGTATCTGCCTCTAAAATCCCTACCCAGTGACCGTCGGATGTGTTTTGCTTACTGAGAAGATGTTGTCGCGCCATATTTATTGAAATATCCAAGGGATTTTTTGTTGATGATGCAGTATGGATATGTGTCCTGATAGGTGTACTTTCTAATTTTAACTCATGCTTGGACAGTTCAAGAACAGGATGTTTCCCATTTCCGTTCCCGTTTCCATTCCCATTGAATTTATAAAGCCCCGCTTCTAATCGTTCGAAAAAATTAAATAAAAATTTTCTCATATTTTTACGGAACCCCCATCAATACTCACGTATCAAATTGACCGTCTTTGCTATATTAAGTAGATAATTTTCATAAGCTTAAACAATTATTAGCGCATAAAGATAACAAATTTGCAAGGCAATTTCAAGTAAAACTCGTATTCATTCTCGGCTTTTTACTTTTTATAGGAAGCAGAAGCAAAAGGGAAAGCAAATCTTTCAAATTGAAATCTCCCTTCGATCCTTTCAGTGAGCTTGGAAAGATTCTTATCTGTTCGCTCTGTATTCTGCAAAGTTATTTTCTCCACTTTGCTTCAGATACATAACTAATAAGTATACAGAAATAATTTCGTAGTAGTCATGCAGATACAGGAAAAATTCTGTTATTACAATATTTCCTGATTTTTAAAGAATGCTACTAAGGTGTTATATGCTGGAATATAATAACATTGATATGCCGAATCAAGGAAAAATAATGAATAAGAGACCAAAGTATTTCTCGTACCTTCAACCACGATTTTCCTCCTTCCAATTTTATCAGTGTGTCTGCATCGTTCTTACCATTTCATTTTGAAAAACATTTGATTATTACCCCCTGCTTGATATAATTTCATTTTGAAATGGCGCTGTCGTCGATATTAGGTAATAGGTTAGCCGCGAATTTACACGAATAAGCACTAATAAGAAGTTGTGTTTGCATGTTTCATGTTAAGAGTTTACGTCGTTAGCTGGGCTAGTAACTTTGAAAGTAACCTTTCGTGTAAATTAGTGTTTATTCGTGGTGAATATAGTGAGATTTTCAATAGTTTTAATGAACGTTCTGGAGATTTATATACATGTCTGAACAACGGGAAAAGGTAGTATTGGCATATTCGGGCGGCCTGGACACCTCTGTGGCGATTAAATGGATTCCTGAAAAATACAATATGGATGTTGTTACCGTGACCATTGACCTTGGTGCGGTGAAGGATCTTGAGGGTATTCGGCAAAAGGCTTTAAAAATCGGCGCTAAAAAGGCGATTGTCATTGATGCAAAGGATACTTTTGTCAAATATTTCATACTTCCTGCCTTGCAGGCGGGGGCGTTGTACGAAGGCGTTTATCCGCTGGCGACGGCACTGGGTAGGCCGCTGATTGCGAAGTTGTTGGCAGATGTGGCACATGAGGAGAAGGCAGATGCAGTGGCACACGGGTGTACGGGAAAAGGGAATGATCAAGTACGGCTCGATGTATCTTTGCAGGTCTTGAATCCCAAGCTGCGGATTATTGCGCCGGTGCGTGAGTGGAAGATGACACGCGATGAGGAGATTCGATATGCGGAGGAACATAATATTCCTGTAGAGGCAAAAATAAAGAGTCCGTATAGTACGGATGAAAATCTCTGGGGGAGAAGCACCGAATGTGGCGTATTGGAAGATCCATGGGCTGAGCCACCGGAGGAAGTGTATAAATGGACAAAAAACGCAAAAGATGCCCCGGACGAACCGGAATATCTTGAGATTCACTTTGAAAGAGGTATCCCTGTGGCTATTAACGAGGAGGAGATGGATGGCGTTGCCCTTATTAATATGCTGAATGCAAGGGGCGGTAAGCATGGAGTTGGCCGTATTGATCACCTGGAGAACCGGCTTGTGGGAATTAAATCGAGGGAAATTTATGAAGCCCCCGCTGCGATTGTATTGCATACGGCGCACAAAGCGCTGGAAGGCATGATTATGACAAAAGATGCCTTGCGTTTTAAGGATATTGTGTCTGCCCACTATGCTGATTTGATTTATAATGGGCTTTGGTTTTCCGCCTTCCACCAGGATTTGGTGGCGTATGTGTTGAGCAATCAGCGTCTGATGAAAGGGACGATTCGCGTAAGATTGTCTAAAGGGACGTGTACAGTCGTGGGACGGAAATCACCACTCTCCCTTTATAGCGAAAAGCTGGCCACCTATCAGAAAGAAGACACCTTTGATCATAGCGCCTCCCTTGGGTTTATTAAGATATACGGCTTGCCTGTGAAGATACAGTCCCAAAAGCAGATGGATATCTTGGCGGGAAAGGAGTCGTTGCATTTAGATTCGATCATGCCGCCAAAGGTCAAGTCCATCAAGGCTTCGGAGGTGGACAAATAAATGTTGATTTTTGTCTCTTCACGCTGGTTCAATCTTGTAGATTGAACCAGCGTGAAGAATTATGAGACTACAGATTTCATAGTAGGAGAGATATATATGCTTCGGTTCTGCATACTTTGAACGAAAACACACCTGTTTTCCTAGAAAATTTCTCCTCAGTGTTCTCTGTGGTTAGATTTTGAAAAAAAGGTGACATAATGAAAGTGTTGTTGCTTTTTCCACCTTCTTGGCATCCTTCACAACCGTATCTGAGCTTACCCTCCTTAACGGCATTTTTAAAGCAAAATGGTATATCTGACGTTGTCCAGAGAGACCTGAACATTGAGTTGCTGGACATACTCCTTACCAAAAAGACATGCGGTGAATTTTACCAGAGGATCGTTGATAAGTTAAGGTGCGCGGATAAGTTTGTAGAGTCACCCCGCCGGGGCACATCAACAGATCGCCAAGAAAAGCGCCAGGCATTGGCTCATGCAGCGGAAGCAATCCCCGAGATAATTGATCGGGTGGAACCTGCAAAGAACTCCTTAAGGTCGGAGGATTTTTACAATCTCGACCGCTATATGGAGAGTGTTCATATTATCAATGAAGCCCTTAGAATTATGTCCGCCCTGTATTATCCTTCGTCATTGACCGCTGTCAGCAACGATATGAGGCATTCTGTATATGTTTCGCAGGATATTTTTTTAGCGCTGGACGACGAGGAAGAAAACATCTTCCTTAATCTTTACAAAGACCACGTGCTCTCCTCTATTCTCGAGTATTCTCCAAGCGTGTTGGGTATTTCCATAACCAATACTTCCCAGATCATTCCCGGGCTGACGCTGGCAAAATTGATAAAAAGTCAATGCGAGGAAATCCACGTTACTGTAGGGGGAAGCGTTTTTACAAAGCTTATTGAAAATGTAAAAAAGGTGGATGGACTGTTTTCAATCGTGGATAGCTTTATCGTTTTTGAGGGCGAGCACGCCCTGTTGGAACTCGTAAAACAGGCGAGTGACAAGAGAGATTTTAAAAAGGTGCCTAATCTTATTTATAGGGAGAACGGGACGACAAAGATCAATGAGCCATTTTATGCAGAAGACCTTAACACCCTTCCCACGCCGGACTTTGACGGTCTTCCATTGAGGTTTTACTTTGCCCCTGTATCCGTCTTACCAGTGCAAACATCACGGGGATGTTATTATAGAAAATGCACCTTCTGCAATCTGCATTTAGATCACAGGAATTTTCGTTTACGCAAGACGGAATTGCTCATGGAAGACATCCGTAGACTTTCTCAAAAATACCATACCCAGCATTTCTTCTTTACGGACGAATCTGTTCCTGTCAATAAATTGCGCGATATCTCTCGATCTCTCCTGGAAGGCCAATTGGATATAAAATGGATGGGAGGCGTGCGGTTTGAGAAAACCCTCGATGGTGATTTATTAGAAAATATGTCGAAATCCGGGTGTCAGAAGTTGGTGTTTGGTTTAGAATCGTATAATCAACGTGTGTTGAATTTGATGAAAAAGGGGATAAAGACTGATGTCGTGAAAAAAACATTGGATGAATGCTTGAAAACAGGCATATCATTCCACCTTTACATAATCGTTGGATTCCCAACAGAAACTGAAGAAGAAGCTTTAGAAACGCTTGGCTTTGTGCTCCAGGGAAAATATCTGACCTCTCCGGGTTTTTCCTGCTTACCATCGCTTTTCGGGATGGAGAAAGATTCCCCGATTACCCACAACCCTGCCGAATATGGATTACGGAGCATCATGGCGCCCAGAGGCGAGGATTTGGGATTGGGTTATTTTTATGAAGTAGAACAGGGAATGTCTCCGGAAGGGGCCGAGAGGATGCATCATTATGTCATAAGCAGATTAAGCGAGGCGTTATGTCCTTTCCCTTACAATTATTCTATGTCAGATGGATTGCTATATATTACTCATTTAAAGCAAAAAATGAGTAATCCAGACAAGGAATTTAAACAAACGGTTAAATGTTAATATTATCTTGATTGTGGTGATACGAATTTTTAGAAGTTCAAAATGATAAAAAGGATTTTTTCACTAAAATCAATTAAGAACAGATTGATCCTGATATTTTTATTATGTTCATTTATGCCGTTATTACTGCTACGTTTTATGGCATTCCCCAAGGCGCAAAAGGATTTGGAAGAAGCCCTGATAAGAAATTTGGAGGGTGTGAAACAAAAGCAGGCAGAGATTGTAAAGATGTGGTTTAATGAGCGAAGACACGACACGAAGGTGGTGAGCAGAAACATCTCGGATATCGTGGGGAAAAGTATATGGGATAAGGATACTAACTTTATAAAGTTAAAAAATTATATTGAGATGCTGAGAGCGGAGTATGGATATAAAGGCGTCTCCATTACTTCGCGGGATGGGATTGTCCTCGTGGCCACAGAAAATGAATTAGCCGGTACCAATCTTATGGGTTTTGATTATTGTCGAGAGGCCTTGAATGGAAATGTTTTTGCATCCAGGATTCAATATTTTGCTCGCGGCGAAAATGATAAAAAAAGGAGTGATAGCGAGAATCCATTGATGTTTTTTTCTGCGCCAATCATTGATTCCGATAACCTTACCTTGGGTGCGGTTATTCTCAGGGTGGATACGGCATCTCTCAGCGAGATCATGAAAAGTGCAAAGTTGGGAAAGACGGGAGAAACTTTTCTTATCAACAGAGAGGGGTTTATGCTGACGGAGTCACGGTTTGCAGATGAGATCAAAAAGACAGGCGCTATTCAACGAAGAACAGCATTGGAGTTAAGGATAGTAAATTCTCATACGGGAAAGCTGACGGACGGCGCCCAAAAATGTCTGAACGGCAAAGACGGGTATAACGCAGATGGTTATATAAATTATGATGGTAAGAAGGTGCTGGGTGCGTGGTGTTGGATTCCAGAATATGATTGCGGCTTGCTTGCGCAGATTGATATTCATGAGGGATATGGAGCCGCCTATAGTCTAAAAAAGTTTGTTCTTTCAATGTTATTAGTATTGGCTTTTCCATTGACGTTGATTGCATTTTACTTTGGCAAAAGGATTTCTGCGCCCATTTTAAATATAACAGAGGTAACGAAAAAAATTACCGGTGGTGATTTGGGTCAGCGGGTGAAAGCCACTGGCAAGAGCGATGAGATTAGCGAACTGGCACAGGCATTCAACGTCATGGCAGGGTCTCTAGAGGAAAAAACGATTACGTTAAGAAATTATACGGCAGACCTTGAGAATATTGTAAAAGAAAGAACCCTTAAACTACAATCGACAACTAATTTCTTAAATAGTATCTTAGCGGGTTCTACCGAGTATTCGATCATTGCAGAAGATTTGAATGGCAATATCTTAGCGTTTAATAAAGGCGCAAGTTTAATTTACGGTTATAGGCCTGAAGAGGTAATTGGAGTAACCACGGTGAGGATACTTCATTTAGAAGAAGATGTAAAGTTGGGGAAGGTGGACCATATCTTAGAAGTAGCACGCATGACGGGTCGATATGAGGGAGAAGTGCTTAGAAAAAGAAAGAATGGTGAGGTTTTTCCAGCCCATGTTACGTTTACGTTGCGGCGCGACGAGAACGGTCAACCCATCGGTTTTGTGGTAATATCCAAGGATATTACGAAAGAAAAACTCGTGACGTTGGAAAAAGAGATTGTAAATAATGTTAATAAGTCAATCGCCTCAGGGCTGGACATCAAGGAAGTTTACAAGAATATTTATGCCGAGTTGAAACGCATAATCGATTTTACATGGTTAGGGGTGGCGTGCGTTATAGATGGGACAGAAATTACGGAGGGCGCTCACATTGTAGAGGGCGAATTGTTATCCACGGAGTGGTTGTATAATCGGCAAAACCCATTTGATGCAACGGCGCAAGGTGTGGTGGTCAAGAGTGGTTTACCCGATTTGGTTACGGATACGCTTGAAAAGAAGTATTTAATAGACCATGAATTGTACAAAAATGGGATACGCTCTTACTTATGTTTTCCGTTGAAATCAAAAGGAATTACCATAGGAACTATTACCTTAGGGAGCAAAAAGAAAGATGCTTTTACAGAAGCACATTTTGGCTTATTAAATCAAATTACGCCGCAGTTAGCTATTGCTATTGAAAACACGAGACTTTTTGTATCGATAAGAGAATCAGAAGAAAAATACAGAAACCTCGTTGAAAATGCACCAGAAATGATTCATGAAATTGACCCGGAAGGGAGATTCCTCAACGTAAACAGGACAGAATTGAATAAATTGGGATATTCTCTTGAAGAGATGAGACGGATGACGCTTGAAGATATTGTACCGGTAAAAGACAGAGAAGATGTAAAACGACTTATTCGCCGGATTAAGGAAACGGGAAGCAGTGAATTGGAGACAGAGTTTCTGACAAAATCAGGGAAGGAGATAAACGTCGAGATTAACGGGACAGGTCTTTATAATAACAAGACAGGTGAATGCTTTTGTATAAGAACTTTCGTCCGTGATATTACCGAGAGGAAGAGGATGGAAGAACAAATGCGGCGGGCCGAGAAGTTGGCATCTATGGGTGAATTGGC
This sequence comes from Planctomycetota bacterium, assembly GCA_018968795.1. Lineage (GTDB taxonomy): Bacteria > Planctomycetota > Brocadiia > Brocadiales > Brocadiaceae > REEB58. The sequence goes on from JAGWZR010000021.1 coordinate 10,282, forward strand.
TGCCGCGATTGCGCATGAGATCAGAAATCCATTAGGAGCGATATGCAATTCTGTGGGAATTTTGGATAATCATTTAAAATTGACAGGTCAGGATAAGGATTTATTGGAAATGATTGTAGGGCAATCAGAGAGGTTGGACAGAATCATAAGTAATTTCTTGACCTTTGCTCACCCGCGCGAACCTTCCCTTTTTTTGCAGGACATTCGAGAAGTGATTAAAAATACTATTTTCCTATTAGAACAGGATAGTCGATTTACAAAGCAGGTTGAGATAAAGGAAATCTATGAGAGCGTATTACCCAAAGTATATATTGATACCGATTTAATCCACCAGGTGTTGTGGAACTTATTCGTAAATTCGTTAGATGCTATGCCAGATGGCGGCCAAATCAAAATAATGGTGAGAAAAGCGACATTGTTTTTAAGAGACGCCGTGGAGGTTGTTATATCAGATACGGGGACGGGCATACCATCTAACGAATTGGGCAGGATATTTGAACCCTTTTACACGACAAAATCAGAAGGGACAGGACTGGGGCTCTCGATGGCCCAGCGTATCATAGATGACCATGGAGGGACTATTGATATTAAAAGTAAGGAAGGTAAAGGGACAACCTTTTATATCAAACTGCCTGTCGGAAATGAAAGATAGGCGATCTGGGGAAAAACTTTTTTGGGATAATTAGGAATATGGAAAGTGGTAAAATTCTTGTTGTAGAAGATCAGGATGCTATGAGAGAATCCCTCGTGATTGCCTTTAGAGACGAGGGATATCAGGTCGAAGGTGTTGCAAGTGGAGAAGAGGCCATTCGAAGGTTGAATGGTAATAATAATGTGTATGATTTGGTAGTCACGGACCTGAAAATGAAAAAAGTAGATGGCCTAGAAGTGCTCAAAGCGGCGAAGACTGCAAGTCCATCTACGGAAGTGGCGCTTATTACTGCTTATGGAACCATTAGTACGGCAGTTCAAGCGATTCGGGACGGGGCTTATGATTATGTAACCAAGCCTTTTCGTCATCAAGAAATTCTGAAAGTTGCAAAAAAGGCAATCGAAAAGAAAAGTTTGAAAGATAGGGTTCGATACCTTGAGGGGGAAATTAGAGATAAGTACAGGTTTGAGGGTATTGTGGGTAGCTCCAATGCCATGTTGGAGGTACTAAAAATAACTTCGCAGGTGTGTCGTACCGAAAGCACTGTTCTGGTGACGGGAGAGAGTGGGACGGGGAAGGAGTTAATTGCGAGGGCCATTCATTATAATAGCCATCGAAAAGACGGACCATTTGTTGTAATTAATTGTGGCGCATTGCCTGAAAACTTGCAGGAAAGTGAACTCTTTGGGCACGTGAGGGGGTCGTTTACTGGAGCTATTAGGGACAAAATAGGATTGTTTCAACATGCGCAAAAGGGGACAATTTTATTAGACGAGATTGGCGAAACATTACCTTCTACGCAGGTAAAGCTCTTGCGATTTTTGCAGGACGGAGAAATACGTCCTGTTGGCGGGAATAAAGCGATATACGTTGATACAAGGATTATCGCCGCTACGAATGAAAATTTGGATAAAGCCGTTGAGTCTGGAAAATTTAGGAAAGACCTGTTTTATAGAATTAATGTAATACGTATTCACCTCCCTCCCTTAAGGGAACGAAGGGAAGACATTCCCCTCTTAGTTGAATATTTTTTAGAACAAATTACGGAAAAGCTTAAAAAGGGGACGAGGACATTTTCCAAAGAAGCGATGCACGCCTTGATGAATTATGATTGGCCTGGCAATATAAGGGAACTTCAAAATATAATGGAAAGGGCTGTTGCGCTTTCCAGGAAAGATATAATAGACTTGGACGAAATTCCGCTTCCCCTGGAAAGATTTGCTGCACTTACAACAACTCCAATGGAGGATGAAAAGAGAAAGTCATTTATCGTAACAACCCTTGCTGAGCAGGAAAAAAATGCAATCATCGAGGCGCTTAATAAATATAGCGGTAATCAGACAAAGGTTGCACAAATATTGGGGATATCTACGACGACCCTTTGGAGAAAAATCAAAAAATACAGGATTAAATCGCAACACGAGATATCTGATAAAATTTAATTTAAAAATAATTTCATACTGAAAATACCATTGCATAATGGAAGGTTTTTGTGAATACATGTGTGCTGTAATTTATATTAGTATGAAAATATCACCATCAGTAAATCACTAATAAAATACCACTTATAGAAAATATAAGTGGTATTTTGTTTTTCGCGCGGAGTTGGTATATTTTTCGTTAGCCTAAATGGGGTAATAACTATTACCTGGTTAATGGTTGGTGAGTTTCTGTAGATAAGAGGATGTTCGTGGATGTTCAGAAGGAGGCAGACAACCGAGGTTAAGAAGGTAATAGATGTTGAATTTGCAGTAATAAAAGATTCTAAAAAAGACAAAGAAAATTATTTAGCGCATTTTACAAGGATTTTGAGGGAATTTTCAAATAGGGAGAGGAGAAAAATGCCATTAATTGAAGGAGTTAACAAGATTAGTGCGATTGTAAAAAAATTACCCAAGGCGCCGCATCCACCGATCCCAGCAAGGGAAGTGTGGCTTTCTTTGTGGGGTGCGTTTTTAGGGGTAGGATTTACGGCGTTGCTCGCCGTTCTCTGGAAGTGTCCTATGCTATTGGGGCCGTTTGGCGCCAGCGCTGTATTGATTTATGGCGCTTATAAAGCGCCGCTTGCGCAGCCGAGAAACGTCCTCCTGGGGCATTTTTTAGCGGCATGCATCGGTGTGTGCGTAAATGATTTCTTTGGCGTCTCGTTTTGGTCTATTGCCCTTGGTGTTGCCCTTGCGCTCGTACTTATGGTAGTGACGTATTCAATCCATCCACCCGCTGGTGCAACGGCATATGTGGCCGTTCAGACCGGGGGATTAGGTGTTGGATACATGTATATCTTGAACCCCGTCATTTTGGGCGCCTTTATTCTGGTATTGATCGGTGTGATTTTCAACAAGCTTGGAAAAAGGGAATATCCAACACATTGGTGGTAAAAAGTTACATAGGCGGCAAATGGGTGCGATATTCATGAGCCTAGATGTACAACATTTGTTAAATTACGGAGAAAAATAATGTTTATTTCGATAAAAAATCGGCTTATTTTCCTACTAATCATATTTACATTATTACCGTTTGTATTGTTGAGGATAGTGGCGTATCCGAGGATGCAGTCGGATCTCCAGGAGGTGCAGATACGGAATTTGGACGGCATAGGGCATAAGCAGTCGGAACTGGTGGCCGCGTGGATACACGAGAGAACGAAAAACGCGCGGGTAATAGCAAACAACCCCCTGATGTCCAG
>JAGWZR010000312.1 GCA_018968795.1 Planctomycetota bacterium
AAGCGAGCGAACGCGACTGTCGAGCCCTACGGAGAGGTAGAGGTGCAAGACCGAGGACAATCGCGAGGCTGACCAGTGTCCGCTTTCGCCAACGGCGCCGATTGGGAACTGCTCCAGTTTGCTCCATAGGATCACCTCATGCTGGCACTTATAAATTATACAGAAATAATTCTGTAATCATTGGAAAACACAGAAAGAAATCTGTATATTACAATATTACTTGACTCTCACAGAATTCATTATTAAATTAGACTTTTAGCGACTTTCCAATGAAGGGGCAATTCATGAATTGCCCCCTGTGGCCACAACTTTGCATTTCCTGAGCATTGAATTGGTGGAGATATATCATTATTAAATGGTCAAGTCAATGTAAAATTATAGAATTTCTTTTTAAAATGGCTTAATCAAATGACAATTAATATAAAGTAGTTGCCTGCAGGGAAGGTGTTTTTATGATAAGAAAATATGTATGGTATGTTAGTTTTTTGATTTTCAGTAGCACATTTTTTTGGTGTATTGGAAAAACGTTTGCCCAAGATATTAGTTTGACAGCAACCGTCGATCGAAATATCTTAACAATAAACGACCGATTACAATTGACGTTGACCATTCACGGCGCTCAAGATATCTCGCCGCCTTCGTTTCCAAGTATTGAGGGATTTACCCTGTCTTTTGGCCCGAAGATAACCGCACAAACAAGAATTATCAATGGCAATACTGCTGTGAGTAAAGGATATACTTATGCATTACAACCAATTGCAAAAGGTAAATTCACGATTGGACCATCTACGGTAGAATACAAAGGGAAAACATACTCTTCCGATCCAATAAAAGTGGAAGTAGTTGAAGCTTCTTCCTCGTCGGCTTCACAACCTCCAGAACTTGAAAAACTCATCTTTGTTGATCTGGGTACCAATAAGAACGATGCCTATTTATACGAGCAAGTTGTGCTATCTTTTAAATTTTATTTTCAAAAGGGATTGCCGATCAGTGATATTGATTATGCAGCGCCGGTTACAAAAAATTTTATGGAAGAAAAACTAGGCGATCAGAGGCAATACGAAGAAATTCGTGATGGGATTGTTTATAATGTCCTGGAACTGCGGACAGCGCTTTTCCCAATAGTCTCCGGGGAACTCATCATATCACCGGCAAAATTAAAATGTAATTTAATTGTTCAAAATCGGAAAGGACGCCGCGATACTCCGTCTGATGGTTTTTTCGGAGACGCATTTTTTGATGATTTTTTTGGCAGGGAACAGAAGCGGTATCCTATGGAGAGATCAACGAAATCAATTGCCTTAATGGTTAAACCCTTGCCTGAACAAGGCAAACCCAAGGATTTTAAAGGCGCCGTAGGCGCTTATAATATGGAGGTATCCACGAAAACACAAAAAGTAAAGATAGGCGACCCAATCACACTATCTATTTCAGTATATGGCGAAGGGAACATTCATACCATTACTGAACCTTTACTGGCATTAAATAATGAGAGCGATTTCAAGCTTTACCCTGCCGAAGCCAGTATGCAAATTACCAATCGGGAAGATTTGATTCGGGGAAGAAAGGTATTTAACAAGGTTATCGAACCGCAAAAGACGGAATTGAAATGTATACCGGCTATCGTATTCAGTTTCTTTGATCCGACCACCGGGCAATACAAAACGATTACCAAAGAACCAATTCCTATTGTTGTAGAAGCTGGGGGGCAGGAAGTCCCTATTCAATTAACGCTTTCCAATGATAAAGTAGTATCGGTAAAGCAACAAGCGCAAATATTAACAGAAGATATCTTGCCTATCATAACAAGTCTATCTTCATTGCGGAATCAAGGGAACCGCATTTATGGCAACCCATTCTTTATAGCATGTCTTTCTCTGCCAGCAATTGCCGTTATCGCCTCCTTTTTCGTAACAAAACATAAAGAAAAACTGCAAACAGATATTGGATACGCAAGAAGCAGGCGGGCGCATACGATAGCAAAAAAAAGATTGGCGATAGCACAATCAGCACTTCCCCAAAACGAATCGACAGAATTCTATTCATCTCTTTCCAAGGTCATGGCTGATTACCTGGCGGATAAACTTAATATTTCAGCCTCAAGTGTTTCAGGAGAGACGGTGGATACTTATTTGAAAAAACAAGGACTGAGTAATGATGTAGCAGAGGAGGTCTCTCACTGTTTGACCGATTTTGACCATCGCCGCTTTTCAAAGGACGGAGGGACAAAGGAAGAAATGGATCATTCTTTAAAGGTGGTGGAGCAACTTATCGTAAAATTGGAGAGACAACTATAATGAAGACGCGTCATTTTATACTTTTTTCCTTGATAATTTCCTTTTTGTATTGCGGAATGCGGATTGCTGATTGTGAATCGCTAAAATCCGAAATGGCAAGGGATGAGGCTGTAAAATTGTTTACCGATGCAAATGAAAAATATTCGCAGGCAACAAAGTTTATTGCAGCAAAAAATATTCAAGAGGCAAACCAAAAGCTCAGAGAGGCTGCATTACGATATGAGGCGGTATTAGCAAAGGGATTCAAGAATGGCCAAATATATTATAATCTTGGAAAT
>JAGWZR010000313.1 GCA_018968795.1 Planctomycetota bacterium
CTCATCATCCCCTACGTTAATAAAGGTACCCACCAATCGATTACCAAAATAACTATCTTGAGCAGTAATTTGAAATCCATGGAAATCCGACTTAGCTTTTTCAAAAGATATTAGAATATCCACCACCTCTCCAGGCGTACATTTGTCAACTACAAATAACTTAAGCTTTTCCTTTCCTGAATTAATAGGATACTGGTAATGACATCCCAGTTGACCGCAAGTAAACATACTGGGAGCAGCATAAGTCACATTAAATTTATCAACACCAGCACCAAGACAGCTCAAAGGCGCACCATCAGAGTGTGCATATAACGTAGTGCAAAACATGCCCAATACAAACGTCCATAAAATGGTATAATAAATCCGCCTTAATCCTTCTTTTGTACAACAGTTCAGCTCACCGCAATGGCGTAAAGAATACAAAGCATTAAAGCCCAAGGAAGGAACAAAGGGCAATCTGCAAGGATTAGTGATCCATATCCCCCAACCCCTGACCCTATTGGCAATTCTCTTTATTCTATTTTTTATTACTTTAAGTCTTTCTTTGTGCTCTTTATGTCTTCGTGGTAAACCATTTCCCATTTTTCAATCCTTCTTGCCCAGTGATATCAATTTAATCAGATCTATCCCGTAGCGTATTGGAACACCAAAATTAGAACCCCGGAATCCTGGAAAGATTCCATAATTAATTCCCATAACCTTGCCCTTCGTATTAAATATAGGCCCTCCGCTGCCGCCGGCAGTTGTTTGCGCATCATAGACAATTCTATTCCGCATAATATCGCTTAAATGACCTTGTGTAGCAAGCGGCCTTATCAAACCCCAATTTGAAAGCTCTTGTACTAGCGGAATAAAAGGCAAGTTAAAGAGTTGTTTTACAATTTCAGGGTCTGTCTTTGCAAAAATAGCATTAACACCGGCGGGATATCCAAGCAGTATGATAGATTCACCCACCGCTGCGCCCCCTTCCGCAGTGTCCAATTCCAGAACAGGTATTTTAGCGCCACGAGTATCTATGCGAAGTAATGCAACATCCACTTCTTCAGAAATCTTCTCAATCTTTAAAGTAAACGGTTCTTTAATTCCTGGGAAGAATGCCCTAAATATCTCGAATCGGGGTTTGATCGTTGGGCCTATATGAATGTAAGGAGATGTTTCCATTTCCCACCACGGTTCTGCAATGTGGCGATTGGTCAAGATCAGCCCATCTGTAGTAACTAAAAATCCAGTGCCCGTGTATTCATTGATTCCCTTCTGCCCCCTACCCATCATCATGAGCGGTTCGCCTGTCTCTTCATCATAGAAATAAAAGGTGCCTTGTATCAGACAGACCCCGCCACTATATGTCTTGATTATATTCTCAGCAACAGATCTCTCAAACTCGAGAAGTCGAACCTTTTCTACCGTCTTCGATAACCTGACGTATTGTATATAAAAATAAGCTACAAAGCCACTAGAGATAATGAAAAGCGCAATGTAAATACCTAGCTTAAAAGATCGGGAAGATTGAGTAAATGCCTCCCATAAAAGCTGCCGAACAAACGTCGTTGCTGTAGTAAGACGCCCTCTTTGTGAGGTACGGGCTATACCCAACGAATCTTCTAACATTTCAGTCCATGGTTTACATACGTCGGCTTCGTCCGTTTTAATTCGGAATCGCGCCTTGGGGCCGCCCATGCCAAACTCTATCAAATCGCCATCCTTCAGCACAATTTCACTAACTAATCTATTATTTACTAACGTTCCATTCGTACTTTCTTTATCTTTTAATACGTACTCACAATTTTTTAATTGTATCTCGGCATGGTAATTGGATATATTTTTATCTATGTTTGAATCAAAACGAAGGTCATTTGAGACATCCGTACCAATAGAGATTTTCTCAGAGGCAAATATTTGCGTATCTCCTTTGCGGCTGCCCGATAAATGGACAAAGATGGCCTTCAAATAATTTTTCTCCTCATTTTTATCATCGGTTTTTTATTTCGGTTTTACAAGGTTGTATTATTATACAACGGCAATTTTGTATGTCAATTTTTAAGACAGACCTCATTCTTTGAAAGATGCCGTCATATCGATGTTCTTGGATTATAAATATTTAATCTAATAGCTAGACAAAACACAAATTTTTTTATTTAATTTTTAGACTTGACATTAGTTTAGTTGAATATATAATTTTGAGGCATTTGGAATTTCAAATTTTCAGGATTTTGAAACATTTTTGTGGAGAAGATGTAGATGATTTTGGATGTGAACTGTTCTGGTTATTCTGTAGATAATCAACGAAGAAAAATAGAACGTTTGGCTTTTATCAAAGAAAGATACAAAAAATTGGTACTCGAACCTCGAAAAGAAATTGAATTTGAGATCGAGAAAGCATTAGATGATGAGGATAATGAATTAGAAAATTTGTAACTGCAACTTAACCACCCTACATATTTTACCCCGCGCTGTTATTTCCCAGATGTCTTCAACCGTAAATTTTTCAGTTACCCTATTAATAAGATTGGTGAATTTGACCCAATAACACCTTCAATCCTACGTGCTAAGGGGTAGGCGGGAGATTT
>JAGWZR010000314.1 GCA_018968795.1 Planctomycetota bacterium
GCCATTAAGCCTCTAATTTAACGTTAAGGAATTTCAAAGTTATAGTTTTTCAGGCACACTTCAACTCCGCTCAGTGTGACGTTATTCCGAGCGAAGTCGAGGAGTTTAATCTAATCTTTTGTTAACCTATCTGTGTTGGAAATTGTCATTGACATTAATTTTGTAAACTTGTACAATGCCGTCAGTATAGTGGCAGATACTTGAAATATAAGCAGTTACAACGATTCTGAGTATGCAATAAAATAGGTATGTATGTTGGCATTGACATTATAGAGATAAAACGCATTGAAAGGTTGTTTTCTGCCAATGAGGGTTTTTTAAGAAAGATTTATACGGAAAAAGAGGTAGCATACTGCAAACCAAAGAAAAATAAATATCAACATTTCGCAGCCCGTTTTGCTACGAAAGAGGCTATGTTTAAGGCTCTGGGAACGGGTTGGGTGGGTAAAATGAAATGGACGGATATTGAGTTGTTAAATGATGAAATGGGTAGACCCTATGTGAATTTGTATGGAAGCGTGAAAGAGTTGGCAGACCAGAAACACATTAAAAATATTTCTGTATCATTGTCACATTGTCAAGATTATGCCATTGCCCAAGTATTGTTGATGCCCAAAAAAGAGGAATGCTCATGAAAAAACTTGTACTAATTAACCCCCATCCGATTGGAAATGTTGGCGAAGAAAACGTCTCTGTATTAAATCAAATGCCGGTAAATCTCGGTTATTTAAAGGTATTAACGCCAAAACACTGGCAAGTTGACATTATAGACGAGACACAGGAGACTGCGATTGACGAAGATACGGGTAATATTACCTTCGGCGGAGCTGACCTTGTTGGCATTACATCGGTAAGTTATCAAGCCCATCGAGCCTACCAGATAGCCGTTGCCTGTAAAAAACAGGGTATCCCTGTGATTATGGGCGGCATTCATGCAACGAGTTATCCTGAAGAGGTTGAGAAATATGTGGATTGTGTCGTGACGAGAGAGGCCGTAACTACTTGGGAAAAGATTATTAGTGATTTTGAAAAAGGTTGTTTGCTAAAGAGATATGATGGTGTGCTAACGCCCATGGAGCTTTATCAGGGATTGCGTCCTGATAGAAAATATTTAAAGGATAAATATAAATATAGATATTCAGGTATTATAACCACTGCTGGCTGTCCGTTTAGCTGCGAGTTTTGCTCTGTGCCTCAGTTTCAGGGCAGAAAATATCGCGAAAGACCTATCGAAGATGTTCTGGATGAATTTGAATCTATAAAGGGGCAGTATCGTGGGTTAATCTTGACGGACGAAAACTTTTATGGACACAGCAAAAAGTCAAATGAACGTGTTCGAGACCTTTTCAAAGGAATGGTAGAAAGGGGTATTTACCAAAACTGGTTTGGTTTTACCTCGCTCAATATTTATAAGGATGATGAAACCCTTGAGTATATGATGAAGAGTGGATGTGTGGGGGTATTAATCGGTATTGAATCCATCAACGAAGAAGCCCTGAAAACGATGAATAAGAATGTAAACTTGCGCATCTCCATCGAGAATTATTTTGAGGCTATCGCAAATATTCGTAAACATGGCCTGGCGGTGTGGGGAACAATGGTTTTTGGAAATGATGCCGATACCCCAGAAACATTTAAACAGGTTGCTGACTTTGTTCTTGATTCGCATGTTGACATTATGACCTGCGGCATTTTGTGTCCATTTATCAACACGCCGCTTTATCACAGACTGAACGCCGATGGCAGACTTTTCAGGACAAACTTCCCAGAGGATTGGAAGTATTACACATCTCACCACCTTATGTATATCCTCAAGAATATGTCTCTTCAGGAACTTATTGATGGATTCCAATATCTTTACGATAAGATTTACGCCACAGAAGTACTGCGACAGAGATTTCAGAATGCAAAAGAGGTGCTCAAAGACAATATGAACGCCGCCATGTTTGCATTCAGGGTCAACCTGGATTGGCAGAGTGTTTACCAGCACTTGATCCAGAATTTAAAGGAGTTGCAAGCATCGGGGTTTTATGATGAGGCATTGAAGCGATATAACCAATCGAAAAAACAGGGGAAAAAACCAGAATTAACACCAATTGAGGTTTCGTCGTAATATAGACAAATCTGAATCAGGATGGAAACGATATAAATAATTGAAAAGAATCCCCTGACTCCGCATTTAATAAGGGAGATAAAGGAGGATTAATTCGCTTACAACGGGTCAACTTATTCGCAGGGTACATGTGAATAGTTGACCTCTCTTATTTAAAGAGTAAAAATATGTCAAAGGTTGTAATTACAGGATTAGGATTAGTTACGCCGGTGGGCACCGGTGTTAAGAAGAGTTGGGAATCGTTCATCTACGGCAGGGATGGCGCCAACGAAATGAAGTCCTTTGACACCTCCAAATACAAAGTTCATCGCTCTTGCGAGGTAAAGGATTTTCATCTGGACGTTGAACTAGAGAATCAGATTAAGGAAGACACCATACACAGGTATGTTTACCATGCAGCCAGAGAGGCATTGCAGGAAAGTGGTTTGTTAAATGATAAAAAATTTAACAGAGA
>JAGWZR010000315.1 GCA_018968795.1 Planctomycetota bacterium
TCACGATGCCAGTCGAGCAGGTATTGGTATGCGCCCAGTAGAAATGAGCCAGAGCCACAGGCGGGGTCGAGGATTTTTAGTTTAGATACCTGCTTGGGATTTTGTGGATTAACAACCCCCATCTCTCCCTTTGTTAAGGAGGGCTTCACAACCCCCTTACCCCCTTTGCTAAGAGAGCTTTTCCTGTGTTCATCATTCTGTAATCCGCACTCAAGGAGTTTGCCAACGGTGTTTTTTACGATGTAATCCACGATATACGTCGGCGTATAGTAGATACCACCTGCCTTCCTTACTTCGGGTTTTTCCTCAACCACAGCGCGATGACCAGCCGTCAGGCGGATTACTTTCCCCAAAAACTGTTCGTATACCTGTCCAAGTATATCTGCGGAAAGGACGGAAAACTCATACGGACTGTCGGGGTAATACAGGTTTTTGATAATGTCCTTGAACGCGCCGTCATCAATAGTAAGGTTGGGTGTGAGCGTGTCGGGTAATTCAGAGCGGTCTTTTTCTTTATGGAAATGAAACAGGCCTGAATTATAGCGTTCATCGGCACGGTAGAATAACTCGCAGAGCCGCTCATACACGCGGTTGCCATTTTGTAATGCCATGAGTTTTCCATAGTGCTCAATACCTCGGTCTTCGCAGATACGGAGAAATATGATGCGGTCAATGGTGCGCTGTACGGCAAAGTTCAGGTCTCGCTGCGAGAGTTCCGGGTTTCTGAGCGCAAGATTACGGGCAAGCACATCACGCCAGGATTCAATCTCCTTAAGAAATGCCGTATCGACCTCTGCTGTGCCTTTCTTTGTCTTGCTTGATTCGGCATATCTATCGAAGGAACCTTTTAATACGGCGTCACGCGAAAATATTTCAAATATCTCATCCCATCGTTGTGCATATTCGCTATAGGTGAGGTAAAGGATACGGGCAGTAGACGACTTGTCTGACTTATCGGGTTTGACCCTGCAATCGTAAACGGCAAACTCTTCAAAGTCGGTGAGGATGCTTAGGGGGAGTTTTGCCGACCATGCATAGCGGCGTAACTGAAAAGCGGGATCAATATCATCTTTGAGATTGACCGATGGCCTCTTTGTTTCAACGAAGAATTTGCGTGTCCCGCCAATACGGAAACAATAATCGGGCGCCTTTGTGAGGCCGCCAATTTTTATGGAATCTTCGTGGATAACATCCTTATATGCCTCGGCATAGCCCTTTTCGTTGTTTACGTCCCATTCCAACGCCTTGAAAAACGGATCAACGAACTCGCGCCGAAGCTGGGTTTCGTTATATTGGCCGGAACGGTATGCCTCGCGATTGTTGTTGAATCGTTCAATAAGTTCAAGGATTTCATTAGGGGCTGCCATCTTTCGCCTGATTAGAGTTATGATTGAATATATTTTCTAATGCCTGAGAAATGACATCAACTTCTTCATCATACACCGTGCGCATATCCAAGAGAACGTGGTCCTGCTCAATCCTTGCGAAGATTGGAGGCGTGTTGTCTCTCATTCGTGCGGCTATTTCTTCAGCATTGATTTTTTCCGAATGGAGTGAGATGCGCCTTGTTGGAATACCTTCGCCCGGCAGTGACCCTCCGCCCATTTCTGAGAAACCATTCACAATAGAAATGCCCATGTAAGCCCTTGTTTCTGAACTTACCTTATTTATCAATCTTGTGCACCTTTCTTCAATCGTCTCAAGCGGCGCTGTGATCAGCCTCAGGACGGGGATTTTTCTTATGACAAGGTCGTCTTCCAGATAAAGTCTTAAAGTCGCTTCAAGCGCTGTAATAGTTAATTTTCCCACACGGAGCGCGCGTGTCAACGGGTTCTTCTTTATTGGTTCAATCCATTTCTTTTTGCCAGCAATGATACCGCCCTGCGGTCCACCTAATAATTTGTCTGTACTGAACGTAACAACATCAACACCCGCCTTTATACTTTCCTGCACCGTTGGTTCATGCGGCAATCCAAACCCTTGCAGGTCAATTAACGCGCCGCTTCCAAGGTCATAAAACACAGGAATGTTATGGATTTGGCATAAAGAAACGAGGTCTTTCAAATCTACCGTTTCAGTAAAACCAACGATCTTGAAGTTGCTTTGATGCACTTTTAAAATAAGCCCTGTACGTTCTGTGACGGCGTTGCTATAGTCGGCAAGGTACGTCTTGTTGGTAGTTCCCACCTCGACCAATATAGCCCCGCTCTTGGTCATGACATCAGGCATGCGGAACGAACCTCCAATCTCAACGAGCTGGGAACGCGAGACGATGACTTCCTTGCTTCTGGCCAAGGTATCTAAGGTCAATAAAACGGCTGCGGCATTGTTATTAACAACCAATGCCGACTCCGCCCCTGTAATCGTACAGATGAGTTGCTCGACACTATGGTATCGCGAACCCCTCCTGCCGGTGGCCTTTTCAATTTCAAGGGTGCAGAAACTTTTGAGTACATTTTGTAACTGTGTTGCCGCTTCGTCCGCAAGGGGCGTCCGGCCGAGGCCGGTGTGGAGTATAATGCCCGTTGCGTTAATAGCATGCTCGATACCGCATAACTTTTGCTG
>JAGWZR010000316.1 GCA_018968795.1 Planctomycetota bacterium
ATCTGTTATTGGTCTTATAGCCGCTATCTATTCATTAGGTTATACGAGGTTGTACGTAAATAAACGCGATACCCGGTTCTTAGGATTTACCTATAACCTCTTTCTCTTGTCCATGCTTTTAGTAGTGACAGCCAATAACGCATTAGTATTTATGATTGTATGGGAGTTCATGACGTTGATCTCGTTTTTCCTGGTTATTTTTGAGCATGAGAATCCAAGCAACAGAAAAGCAGGTTTTGTATATATCGTCATGGCACATATTGGTTCAGGACTCCTTGCCGTTGCCTTTTTTATTATGTTTGCTCATGTCGGTACTTTTACATTCGGTTTTGATGATCTCAGGCATATCAGTGCACAGATACCTGGAATATACAAAAACATTGTATTTTTTTTGGTAATTGTTGGTTTTGGCATAAAGGCAGGTATCTTCCCCCTTCATCTTTGGCTTCCTCTGGCGCATCCCGCTGCCCCAAGCAATGTCTCGATGGTTATGTCAGGCGTGATGATCAAGACGGCTATCTACGGCTTTATGCGATTCTATTTTGAATTTCTTACACCCTGCCCTCCCTGGTGGGGATTTATCATTCTCATTGTCGGTGCTTCTTCTGCTATCTTGGGAATACTCTATGCACTTATGGAGCATGATATCAAGACATTGCTTGCATACAGCAGTGTGGAAAATATCGGTATTATCCTTATAGGGATTGGATTGTCTATGATTTTTAGGTCTTATAATTTAATGGCATTATCATCCCTCGCCATGATTGCAGGCCTTTATCATTTGATTAATCATGCAGTATTCAAGTGTCTGCTCTTTGGCTGTGCGGGAAATATCTACTATTCAACCCACACAAAAAACATTGAAGAATTGGGAGGTCTGATAAAACGGCTGCGGATTACTGCCCCATTATTTCTTGTGGGCGCCTTATCCATTTCAGCTATCCCGCCTCTGAATGGATTTATGAGTGAATGGCTTATATTCCAGTCCATACTAAACGGTTTTAGCCTGCCATCAGTGTTTTTTAAAGTAATAACGGTCATTTGTGGCGCTATCCTTGCCTTAACAGGTGCGCTAGCCGCAACGTGTTTTATCAAGGCCTTTGGGATTTCATTTCTCGCCCTGCCGCGTTCTGAGCATGCAAAAAAGGCAAAAGAGGTTCCGATTATTATGCTCGCAAGTATGGGGTTTTTAGCCTCGTTGTGTGTATTTATGGGTCTTTTCCCTGCAAAGATTATGATGGCCATTAATCAGGTAAATACCCATCTTCTGAGCACAAATATCATAAGTGCTATTACAACGTATGATTGGTTGCAAACAAAGGCAATCCATACCAATTTTACCGAGTTATCTCCCAAAAGCGCTTCAGTATTTGGCTTGATACTTTTGGCGATCACTTTCGGGGTCTTAACCATACTAAGGCCCGGCTTCACAAAGAAGATATATGAAACCTGGACATGCGGAATATCGCCGGAACCGAGATTCGGGTATACTGCTACTGCCTACACAAAACCGTTTAAGGTCATCTTTAGTAATTTATACAGACCACGGCGGGAGATTAGCACTACGTATTCTGTCCCTAAATATTTTGTTAAATCTATTACCTATATTGGCGAAATAACGCCGATATTTGAAAAATATTTTTATAATCCTATTTCCAGCTATGTTTTAAATATATCAAATAAGGTGAGGTGGGTGCATACCGGCAGTATTCATGTGTATCTTGCCTATATATTTGTAACGTTGATAATATTGATTGTATTTGTTGGAAAATAATACCTTAAGAAGGAAATGGGCTTGCCTGCAGAAATTATTCTTCCTATTCTTCAAATCCTTGTTATAGTGGGATTTTCACCTCTTGTTAAGGGGTTTATTAACAAGATTGAGGCGCGTTTCCAATGCCGAAGAGGCGCTAGCATTTTTCAGCCTTACTATAATCTTTTCAAGCTGCTCCAAAAAGATGCTGTAGTCTCAGAGACAGCCTCGTGGATTTTCAGGGCAAATTTTAAATAATGGTTGAGTTTTATAATTATTTCGGTACGATAATATTCTTTTTAACTACACTTATTTTCAAAGTATGCTGTTCTTGAATTTAGTAGTCTCTTAAGTATAATATTACATAAATAATTTTCAGTGTATTTCACACATTTTGCAAATTCAGGTACGACAAGCTATGGTTGAGCATTTGTTTATCGTAACGATGATTTTGTACGCAGTGGGTGCCCTGTTCGCCTTATGTTTCTTCAAATGGCAAATAGTCGGGAATTATATTTCGCTTATTTGTGCAGCCATTGCCTCTTGCTTCAGTATCTCACTGTCTGTAGTTGTGTTGTTTAACGGCGCTGTAATACGTTTTGATTTCTTAATATATCACGCCATCATAAAATATAATTTTTTATTAGACCCACTCTCCTCATTTTTTATGCTTGCCATATCTGTTATTGGTCTTATAGCCGCTATCTATTCATTAGGTTATACGAGGTTGTACGTAAATAAACGCGATACCCGGTTCTTAGGATTTACCTATAACCTCTTTCTCTTGTCCATGCTTTTAGTAGTGACAGCCA
>JAGWZR010000022.1 GCA_018968795.1 Planctomycetota bacterium
CATATTTATTAAGAATAAAGGATTTGTGACGTTAAAATGAATTTTCTATAGTTACTGTATGTCCTCTTTGGAATATTAAACGAGTTGCGAAGGGTAAAAAGTTTGGGGTTTCGAAAAGGTACTTTACTCCTTTTGGGAAACGTTCCTTGGAATTAGTCAGCATTTCCGGCAATATTTATTGACTTAAAGTAGAAAGGTGGTACCTTTGTTGAACCGTGCCATTCAGCCCTATCGCCTATCGCTACGATATTATTAAACACCTCGAAGACGTTTCCAGCAATCATGCAGTCCTTTACTCTTCCAGTAATTTCGCCATTCTCAATCAGGTAGCCGAGATCTACGTTTACAGAAAATTCACCTGCAAGGATATTGCTCTGACCGCTGCCAAGCACCTGATCCACCAAAATGCCGTACCGAACGTCTTTTATCATTGCTTCGAACGACATGTTACCCGGCTCAACGGTAACATTTGAATTACCGGGAGAAGGTTGGGAAGAAAAGCTCCTGCCGCCATTTCCCGTTGACTTCGTCTTCATCATCCCAGCCGTTTGTAAATCAAAGATATAATTTTTTAAGACACCCCTTTCAAATAATGGAGTGCGCTGTGACGGCGTGCCTTCTCCGTCCCACGGGTAGCTGGAGTCGGCAAAATCAATCGTGGCGTCGTCATACATGCTGATACTTTCATCAATAATCTTTTCTCCAAGTTTATTGGTGAGGGGCGATGCCCCTTTTTGCACCAGTTTCCCATTGCAACCGGTTTCAAATGTTGCGAGCAGGTTGCCCATAGCCTTTGCTGTAACCACAACGGGATAAGCTCCTGTTTTAAGTTTCAGTTCCTTCTCTGCGAGTTGTAAGTCCCTTAATGCCTTATCCACGTGTTTATTAAGATCGGTAACGAGGTTTTTGGAGCTTTCACCCTCTCCAATCCAAAGCAAACTTTGTCCTTTAACCTGTAATATTTCAATCCCAATGCCAAATGATGTGGACTCAACGGAGATATCCAATCCTTTCGAATTGATGAGCCTTCGCATCCCGTGACCCTTTCCTATGCCCACACTGCATTCGTAGTTTGCATTTGCCGACAATGCCTTCTCAATGGCCTCTTTCCCGATGTCCACACATTTACTAATCGGGTAGTCTATGACACGCTGATCATGGATGGCAATTCTCGGAAAATCTTTTTTAGAAGGAAAATCGAAGGCAGCGATCTGCCCAAACCTTGCGCTCTCTATAGCATTGGCAACCAGTTTCCCAGGGTTCCTAAAATCAGTGGTGCTGGAAAATCCAATCCTTCCTTCTTTAATTATGCGGAGTCCAATCCCGCGAATGGACTTCGTGGTTACATATTTTAACTTATTATTTTCAAAACTCACTGACCGTGATTCGCCTTCTTCATACACAACTTCCGCAGAAGGTGTCTGTTTTAAAGCCAGCGTTAATATCTTTTCTTCAATTTTATCCATTGATTCGGCCTTTTCTTTGTTGAATGGTTTTTGTTTAAAGGTTAGTAAGGCTAAATTATTTTTTGCATTTAAATCCCTTTTAAAATTGGTATAATTATAGCCATATTTTTGGCAATTGACAATTCCTTTCTTATTATCCTACATAGTAAACGCTAAAAGAATGTTGTTATTGCGAGGATGTTAGCCCGAAGCGAAGCATCCATAAAATCCGTCTTTTGTAAGAGTGGGATGGAGCTCTTTGCTCATCACTATTTCTTGTGCAATAAATCCAGAAAGAATAATGAGAAATATCCCATCAACAAAAGGAACCAGCCAAGGGTGATGATGAATTCCAGGGTGGTAGAAAAGGACATTGAAAAATTTTCAGAAATCATGCTGTAAATATCTTCTAAGGCATCAAGCGTCTTGTTGATATTTGTCCTCCACGCCTCCAGATGAAGTTTTTTGGTTATCAGATCGAACAACCGCGCAGAATACCAGTCCCCAATGAGTTTAATATTGCGTTCTGTAGCCTCAAATTCCAGGATAGATTCAGTGCGTATTTGCGTAATTTCACGCAAGGAATGTCTAATCTCCCGGGATTTGAGCCATGGTATCTTCCTTAAGGTAGTCCTTTGCAACAATCGCGCAGCCTTCTCCAGTCGTTCCTCCAGCTCGTGTTCCAATACCCTCAATTTTAATAGCTGGAGATTGGCAATCTCTAAGAGTTCGATATTGCTGGCAAAATCACTGCGTGGGTCAAATACAAACGCCCCATCCCAGTCCACGATCGTTAAGTCATCCTTTGAATATTTGATATTAAATTTAAGGGTTGTTTTAATCTCCTCCTCGTCCAATGGTATCCGCTCCGTCTTGAGAAGTCCTGCAATACTGTCCTTGTGCGCTGAGATAACGTTTTCCGGGTCTCCCTTGTAATCGGATACGCAATATACGCTGTACTCTTCGTCAAAGTAAGGGTCGCAATGATACTCCCACAAAATTGTTCTACATTCAACAAAGAGAGATCGCTTAATATCAAAGACGCGCTCATCGAGGATATTTTCTAAAGCAATAGATGCCTCCACGATGATAACCCCCGGTGGACAAAACTTTATGAGGAAATCAACCTCCCTGGATTCGATGGTTTTCTTTTCAACTTTTACTACCATTTGTTTGGGAATTACGTCGGGATATGAGGGAGAACTCTTGACTTTTTTGATATCTACTACTTCTGCCGTGTCGAGATTTAACTCAGTAATCCCTACAAGGAAGGAAACCAAAGTGCCTCTTACTGCTGGATTGGCAACCATAGATTAACCCTCAACTGGCGATAATTTAATGTATAGGAATTTCAATGTTGTTATAGAGACGCAAGATTTTGCGTCTCTATAAAGGATCACTGCTTTCGCAGAACCTTGGGGCTGAAGTCTTCAGCCCCTACATAAATGGTACGTTCAAAAAACTTTTTAGACAGCTCAAAACTTGTCCACGTGAAAACGGGGAGCGGGGAGCGGGAATCCATTTTTGTTGTAGAGACAGGTTTAAGACGTTTACTATAATTTGTTATTATCCGCAAACTGCAATCCGAAAGCGGAAGCGAAAACCCTGTGATTCTCAACCCGCAGCCATTCTAAAACAGGGAATAGCGTCTTTCTAAAATCCCAGTCCATAATTGGGGTATTTGATCGAGATGCTTTTTAATGATATTTCTGCATCTTTCCTCCACTATTTTTTTTGCGAGGTTAGAGTGAACTTTTACGTGCGCCGTCTGAGGTTCCGTGATAGGCGCTCCTATCTGGCTTACAAGGTAACATTCCGCGCCAGAAACATTCGTTTCCTTCGCTATTTCTCTCGATATTTCGTTGGCAGCAAGATTATATAATTTACCGGTATGGGTAATAGGATTTTTTCCCGCCGTGGCTTCAAGAGTCATTGGTCTGTATGGAGTAATCAAACCATTGGCTCTGTTCCCTCTGCCCACTTGACCGTCATCCCCGCACTCAGCGCTGGTGCCGGTTACCGTCAAATAGACAATGTCCTTTTCGTAATTGTCTGCGGCATTGATTGCAATGGAGACTTCCCGATTCGTGATTTTTTTTACAAAGGCATGAATATATCCGAGTAGCCTCGCCTTAATTTTAAAATATTCATCTCTTGACGAAATAAACCGCGAAACAAAGGCTATGGCAATGGTAAGCTTGATATGGTCATGTATTCTTATGCCCATGATCTTGATGTCCTCGCCGACCATGGGATAGTCCTGCTTCACCTCTGTCGAATTGAGAAATTGTTCGGTACGATAAACGAGGGATTCCGTTTCTGTCAGAGGCGAAAACCCGACGCCAATCGAGGTGTCATTTGCTAAAGGAATTGAGCTGTCAAAGGTTGCCCGCAGGTCTACGCTGCCGGTTCTGATTTTTGTTTCCACAACGACATTTTTTTCTGGCTCTAAAAACCTCAACCGCTCGCCGAGCCATCTGTTGGTCGTTTCCCTGGCAATCTTTTCCAGAGGAACTCTTTCATTTCCTACTGTTTCTACGGCTCGGCCTACGATAATTAAATTCAAAGGGGTTATTACTTTTCCGCCGCCAAAACAGACCTCGGAACGCCCGCCCACAAGGAGGCACTTATCAATATTATGATGCAGCACCCTCCCAAACTTTTTGAGATAATATTGGGAAAATGCGATGCTCAATTCTTCAGCCGCGCGATCACACAGGGTATCGGGATGTCCTAAACCTTTGCGTTCAACGATCTCGATGGCAGATTTTTGAAGAGGCACGTCCTTAGTTTTTTCAATAATTATTTCCATATCAACCGAAGATTTTTGTAACCGTGCAACTCACTGCGGGGAACTCAGAGAAAAGACAAGAAGCTGAGAAGATGGAAAATTGAGAAACTTAACATACTACCTTCTCGACCTCTTAATTCGCTGCAACCTTAGCATTTCCTGAGCGCACTGCGGCAAACTTACACACCCCTCCCCCTGTCCCCCGCAGTGAGGGGGATAAAGGGGGAGGCTAGAGGGGAATCACAAAAGATTGAAATTCTTAAGCTTTTAATTAAAGGGAAAACTTAAGGCAGTACAAATTCGTGTTCGGGATGTTTCACGCATAAAACCGGGCATGGGGCTTTTCTAACAACCTTTTCTGCCGTGCTTCCAAGGAATGCATGGGAAATTCCCGTTCGACCATGCGTGGCAATGGTAATCAAGTCAATGTCATATTTTCTGGCCGCTTTGATGATCTCCAGAAAAGGTATCCCGCGCACAATAATATTTTCAACCTTTATCTTCTCGAGAAATCGCTTGGGTATCAGGTGATGAATGTTCTTTTTTGCTTCCCGTTCCATATCATTATATATTTTGGATACGGGAAACGTCACGGCCCCCAGACCGATAGGAACGTCCAGTTTAGGGATTACGTGCAGGACATAAAGTTTTGCCCCGCGTTCGGCGGCAAAAGACAGGGCATACTTTAAAGCGTGCTTTGCGCAGGCAGAAAAATCTGTGGGAAATAAAATTCTTTCAATTTTGATCATGACCTCGACTCCTGAGTAAAAGTGGTTCTTCCGAAATTTTGTAGGTAGTCGCAGGCTTTAGCCTGCGGAGACTGGCGCAACCCACAGTTTCGCTCCTGAGCAAGCTCTGAAGGTTGCAGCTACTTTCTATACAATTTCAAGAAAAACTGTAAAATAGTTGTATTATCGCCTCCATTCCACACGCATGAATTTTGCATTTTCGTGTTTTTTGTATTCCACTTCCCCAGTATAAGCCTTGTGCAAAATAGACCCGATACGCTGTGCCAGTTTGGCTGATGTGGTGAGTATTTCGATCTCGTCACCCTTATCGTTGATCTTCATGATCCTTTTTAGGGGGTTATAATTTTTTGAACGGGCGTCTTCATTGTGAATAAGGTTCATTATTTCTACTTTGTGCTGTTTCAAAAAATCACCCTTCAGCATCACGACGCCGTTCGGCACATTCTCCTTTGTTTTTTTGCACGCCGGACAGATTACCCAATTGATATCCTTTAATGCCTTTTTTTCTTCATAAAGCTTGGCATCGAGGAACCACTTCTTGTTATGGTAAACGGCCGTACAGTCCTTACAAATAGCGACCTCCACCAGTCCTTTCCCTTTCGGTGGTAAATATGGATCGTTTTCTGTATAGACGTTATCCCTCGTATGTCTTCCAACCTCTTTCCCCCTTGGTACTTTCACCTCTTCATCCTCCTTTCACTGAATGTTTAATCTAACGGAACTGACAACTTGCTGCAAATTTTATAACCTCTGGCGACTTTCACGATTTTTCATGCGTCTTTACATTAATCTTTTTTGCTTTTGATTTCTCTGATTTTGGCAGGGTAATCTCGAGAATTCCTTTCTTATATTCCGCCTTTGCCTGCTCGAATTTTACCGATGCGGGCAATACGACTGACCTTGAAAAAGAGCCGTAACTTCTTTCGACAAAGCGATAGTTCTTTCCTTTCTCTTCTTTTTCAGCCTGTTTCTCTCCCCGAATCATTAAGTTGTTGCCGCTGATCGAAATATCAATATTTTTTGGTTCAATCCCGGGTACCTCTGCCTTTACAATGATGTTCTCATTTGTTTCTGAGACATCCAAAGGAGGCATCCAATCCATTCCAACAGTGACGCCCCTTTTCGTGAAACGATCAAAGAGCTTATTCATCTCATCCCTAAACGAACCTAACATAGGCAAGTACGACCACTTTATCATTTCTGATGACATAGAATATCCCTCCTCTCAAATATAAAACAACCTCTTTTACGTTTATTGATAAATATGATAATCGATATCCGGAAATATATTGTCCTTATTTTCAATGTCAGCGAGCCACGCAGCATCGACGTTATTGGAACGGACGTCATCATACAGTTTGGTAAACCGGGAAAGGTGATCTTTTGTCCTCTTTACGGCGTATTCCACCATCGTGCCGGTTCTCATAATAAATGCCCAGTCGCTGCTCTGCGCCAGCAAGAGCTCTCTGGCGGCTTGGTTGAGCGCTCGATTTTGTAAGGAATTTCCATCTGCATGCGGATACGCCTTCGCCAAATCGACCATACGCTCTGCCGCCTTGTGAAGGTGACGGTAAATCCAATCGTTGCTGCCATTCAACCAATACTCATTATATCCCTTGTATCCCCAGCTCGAAAGAGACGGAGTGGAAACCTGATTCACAGGATACATTTCAAGATATTCCATTGGGGTAATCAGCGCGATAGTCTTTTGGTCGAAGGCGATTTTCCTGAATAGGAAGTCGACCCAATTCGGTCCTTCAAACCACCAATGGCCAAAAAGTTCCGCATCGTAAGGCGCGATGATAATGGGTTTCCTATCCATTACCGATGCCAGATATTCTATCTGTTTTTCGCGGTTGAACATAAAATTTCCCGCATGCTCGGCAGCCTTGTCTAATGCCTTTCCATGCAAGTAAGGCTCCTTGTGGTCACTTTTGCCGGTAATCCGATAATATTTTATACCTGTATTGCTGCGCTTGCCGTCTCCGTGAAGGTAAGGTTTTACGTAATCATAATCAAGGTCAAAACCTATATCCCGATAAAATTCGCGATAGAAGAAATCGCCCGGATACCCTTCCTTGGAACTCCAAACCTGTTTGGAAGATTCCATATCCCTGCCGAAGACGGCTACTCCTGAGGGGCAGTAAATTGGGGCATAAACGCCGTATTTTGGCCTTGGGGAGGCAAAGAGAATTCCATGTGTTTCGCTCACAAAAAAACGTATCCCCGCTTCCTTGAGTATCCGATCTATGCCGGACTCATAGGCGCACTCAGGCAGCCATATTCCACGCGGCTTCCGGCCAAAATGTTTTTCGTAGTGGTTTACCGCCACATGAATTTGGGCGCGCATGGCGTTTGCATTCGTATTCATGAGGGGTAAATAACCATGTGTTGCCGCGCAGGTGATTGCCTCCAGCTTACCCATATCCTGGAATTTTCTGAAGGCCTGAATAATATTTTGATGATATTTTTCTGCAAATACATAGCGCGCATCAGTAAAATGCTTATAATACATCTGCGCGAGGCGGTTAAAATCAGGCTGATGTTTCGTCCTTTCGATCTCTTTTTCTGCAAGCTGAATCCATTTTTCGACATACCGAATGTAACGGGATTGTAGCAATGAATCGGTAAGCATCGAGATCAGCGGCGGAGTTAAGGACATGGTTATGCGGAAATTGATGTCTTCCTCGATCAGCCTGTCAAAGATATTGATGAGGGGAATGTACGTTTCGGTAATGGCTTCAAAGAGCCAGTCTTCTTCCAGAAATTCGCTGTATTCCGGATGACGGACAAACGGCAGGTGAGCGTGCAAAATTAATGACAGGTAGCCTTTTTCCATAGATTATTTTTTTGAAACCGATGAACTATCCAAAGACCCAGGCGAAGAAACGTCTTCTTTGAGCGCTTCCTGCCAGTTTCCATGCGCTCTTTCAAATGCCGATTCACTGACGCCGCGGCCCATAGGAACATATACTTTTTCGTAAAGTTCCCCAATGCTCATCCACTCTTCGTCAACTACCTCAGAAATGCTCATACGAGGCGTCCTTACGGTATTCGATCTGGCGAGAACACGAAATGTTCCATTCGGGGAGAGAAATCCAATGTCCACGCAAAAAGACCTGTTTGGTTCGCCAATTTCAATATACCAGTCTCTTGCTCCGCCAGTTACTTCAATGTCAAAGCATTTATGCGCATTACTGCCATTGAAGATAATATCGGTTACATCATATATCCTCAGCACAATTTTTGTGTTATGCGCCAGGACGCCTAAGGCGCTCCGCACACTATCCAGAACATCTTTTCGTATCTCCCAATAGGCAAACAACCATAATGGATCTCGTACCATGAGTACAATTCGGTTATCTCCGTAGTTATCTGGAAGCTCAGGAGCCCTCGGGATAGATACCGCCTCTTTCTTTTCAATCTTTTGCTGAGATTCTTTTTGTTCCCCAGAAGGCGCTTCTGGTGTACTCGGCCATTTATCCTCACCGGTAACTCCCCACTCCTGTTCCGCCGCCTTTTCATGGGACAATACACTTGTAACAAAAAACCTATCCCATACGAGACATTTAATTTTCTTCCAAATTAACCCGCATAATGCCTTGATGACGTCAAGGGCTAGCAGGAAAATTTCTTTAATAATCTCTTTGTTCATAAGCAAACTCTCTATTAAGTATTACGTATTTCGCAATTGCTTAGATAATTACAAAATACAGTTTTAACAAATACCTAATGAAAAATTATACATTAAACAGCTATAAATGGCTAACAAAAATTTGTAATTTAAGCAGTTACAATCCTTATATTTATTTGGCTTGACAAAATCTTGCTATTTGGTAATAATCGCACTGATTTCTATTTATCAATACCGTAAGAAAAATGAAACTATTCAGAATAAAATGTAAGAATTTTCTACGTGAGCTTCTTTGATTCTGGTTTCTGAATTCTGGCTTCAAGTGAACAGTAACAAAAAATCTGCAAAAGTTTGACAACGAGGAGGTTCATGCATTTATGATAAAGCAAATTCTTGTTCCTACCGATGGCTCTGAAAACAGCCTCACCGCCGCCGATTACGCCATAAGCTTGGCGCGCCTGTTTAACGCTAATCTCCGCGGACTTTACGTCAAGGACGTCAAGATATTAACCGGCCCGATGATCCACGATATTGGAACGAGCATCGGCGGAATGGTGCCTTACGGGACGTTTAGTCAAACTATTCGAGAGATGTTGGAATCGCAAGCCGACGCGGCATTGAATCAGGTAGAAGGAAAGTGCAACAAGGCGGGTGTGGCATTTAGCCGGGAGATACGAGAAGGGGGTGTGAGTCATGAGATCGTTAAATCCTCAGAAAATTGCGACCTGATTGCAATGGGTAAAATGGGTGTGCACGCCGAATGGCGCGATGTGTTTTTAGGAACTACGGTTGAATTTGTTGTCCGGCAAACCCGCAAACCCGTACTCATTACCCCGTCTGAATTCAAACCTTTTACGAAGATGCTGATTGCTTATGACGGAAGTTCATTTGCAGACAAAGCGCTGCGAAGCGGCGCAGAAATAGCGCATGCCATGAAGCTGCCTGTCACGGTGGTTTCCGTATCTGAAAAAAAGGACGATGCCCTGGAGACTTTGTCAAAAGCAAAGACATTCCTGGAAAGTTATAAGCTTATAGTGGACACCATTGCGAAAGGTGGAAGCGACCATGCAGGCGGTATCCTGGAAGTATGTAATGATGAAGAAAATAAATTTGATATTCTTGTGATGGGCGCCTACGGCCATTCCAGACTTCAGGAGATGATACTGGGCAGCACTACCGTAAGGGTTATGAGGGCTACAAACTGCTCGATCTTATTATGCCGCTAACGACCGCTTATCTACCATAGAAAAATATCCCATGTTTCTAAAATTTCCATCCTAATACCTTCTTTCTTTAGGCTCAAAGGGGCCGATGTTGACAGGCTTATAGTCTAATCTTACGCCATCTGATGTAAAATAAACCCGTGTGTGCTTCAGCCAACCCGTATCATCTCTCTTTGGAAAATCAGTGCGGAAGTGAGAGCCGCGGCTCTCCTCGCGCGCCAATGCGCCTGCAATGACGGCATCAGCCACATCAAGGTCGCCCTTAAGTTCCAATGCCCATGCAAGGCTGAGATTAACCCGTCTCCCTGTGTAGTTCAGCTTAATTTGTTTATATCTCTCCTGTAAGTCTTTGACTTCATTAAATGCTTCTTTTAGTTGAGAAGCTTCACGGAATATACCCACCTTATTGTCCATAACTTTGTTAAGTGCTACTTTAATATTGGCAGGAACCTCATTTCCTCCTGATTTATATAATGCATCAATCCTTTGTTCAGTACGCTTTAATGCATCGTTGAGGGTATCTTCACCCTTCTTACCCGAAGAATTCTGCACATATCGAGCAGCGTTGCATCCTGCAATGGTACCGAAGACAATCGTATCCAACAGCGAATTTCCACCTAACCGATTTGCCCCGTGTACACTGACACAAGCAGCCTCACCAGCCGCATAAAATCCTTTCACAATCGTTTCACATTCTGTATTACAATCAATTCCACCCATGGTGTAATGCTGACCAGGCTGTATTGGAATAAGAGTTGTAACAGGATCTACACCAACAAATTCCATACAAATATCTCGAATGCCTGGTAACCTCTGAATAATCTTTTCTTCCCCAAGATGCCTTAAATCCAGGTGCACGTAGCTATTGTCAAAACCGCCACCTGTCATAATTTCACGCTTAATATTTCTTGAAATAATATCCCTGGGGGCAACTTCCATATCCTTCTTGGAATCGTTGTATTTCGCCAGAAATCGTTCACCCTTGTTATTCAATAAGAAACCACCCTCACCACGGCATCCTTCGGTAATCAGTATATTTTTTCCCAAGAGGGTGGTAGGATGGAACTGGATAAACTCCATATCTTTTAACGGTACGCCTGCCCAATAGGGTACGGCCATGCCCATACCTGTATTGATCAAAGCATTCGTACTGCTTCCATAAACACGACCGGCGCCTCCTGTAGCAAAGATTACCGCCCCTGCCTGGAATGTCTCTAATCGACCACTCACAATATCCAACGCTATCACACCCACGCAAACCCCATCTTCTATCACCAGGTCTGTCACCAGCCATTCTTCATAGATTACAATCTCGTTCCGTTCGGCAGCCTGTTTGAATTTAATGGTCTGTTGATATAAGATATGCAAAAGGGCATGTCCCGTCTTATCAGCCGCATAGCACGTGCGAGGAAACCCGGCGCCGCCAAAAGGTCTTTGTGCGATCTTCCCCTCGGCAGTACGACTGAATGGACACCCCCAATGTTCCATCTCATAGATGCGTTCGTCAGCCTCTTTGGTCATACGGACAACGGCATCCTGGTCTGCCAGGTAATCGCTTCCTTTCACCGTGTCAAAAGCGTGTTTTTTCCAGCTATCATAAACACCGCGTGGATGATTTCCCAGCGGGGCATTAATCCCGCCTTGTGCGGCAACGGAATGTGAGCGAATGGGGTGTACCTTAGAAATAATGGCAACCTTTACGTTATGGCGATTGAGTTCGATGGCAGCCCTCAATCCTGCCAGCCCACCACCCACCACAACGACATCATGATAAATCATAAATGTTCCTTAATGAAATACAAGAATTCGGCTATCAGCGGCCAGCATTCAGCTTCGTAACGAACGACGTAAGCAACTACAGTCTTTTGCCATTTACCCTTTATTGTTGAAGGCTGATTGCTGAACGCTTACATTTATATTATAAAAGCACGGTAGTAACTCCAACTGCGGCAATTAAAAGGAAGATAAAAAGCGATATCCACAACAACTTCTTTTGCATGCGGGTAAGACCGAAAAAATCAGCAATCGTAATCCTTATTCCGTTCAGCAGGTGTATAGCCACTGCCAGGAGCAATACGTATTGAAAGATGTATCCGATCTTTGTATCAAATTTGCTGATCGTATAATCATAGGCATCTTTTCCGCGAAAGACAGAACTCAGGGTAAAAATATGTAAAAATAAAAATATTGCGACTGCAACACCGGTAACCCTGTGTGTCCAGAATGACAGCATGCTCGGATTTCTGTTTTTCATCAGGTCTTTAAAACCTTCCCTTAACTTTTGCATATTTGTAACCCTTCTTAAACCGTATAAGCCACAGTCACTAAGCCACAGAGTTTTTTTGTGCGTTGGTGTCTAGTATAAGTTATGTTCAAGTTCCGCCATTTTTTGTAGCAAACCAAATGAGGATATAGATTCCAACACCAAATAGAATAATTCCTGCAAACCAGAGTACTTGCTTAAAAAAGTAGTTTGCTCTTTTATTAAAATTAAAATCTACAAATATGCCCCAAAACCCATTGAGGCCGTGAAAAACAACCAGGGCAAGGAGGCAGATATGAAAGCTGAGCCAGCCCGGTGAGCAAAAACGGCTAATAATTTCATCGTAATAGCGAGATGAATATCGAGTTGGGCTAAAGTGGAATGTAAAGAAGTGAGCAGACATACCCATAACCAATAACAGGGCTGTAATCCTCTGCAAGAACCACGACCAAAAACCTCGTTTCTCTATATTCATTATTACGATTTCTTATAAAGCTTTATTAAATCATCTCTCGTAAAGATAGATTCAAAAGGGACGTTTCTTTTCTCAATATTTTCCCTCCCGCCTTCCTGACGGTCTACCAGGGCAATTGCCTTGGCGACACTCAGGTTGGACTCCCTTGCGCGATCAATAGCCTCTATCGTGGATTGACCAGTGGTCACCACATCGTCTACAATCACGACTTTATCCCCTTCCTTCACGTTACCTTCAATCCATTTCATCATTCCATGTTCCTTTGCCTTTTTTCGCACGACAAAGGCGTTAATGGCATTGTCCTGCATGCCGCTCACCATGGCCGTAGCGAAGGCGATGGGGTCGGCGCCCAGGGTTAGGCCGCCAATGGCGTTGATATGGAGTGGTTTGACTTTGTTATAAAAGAGATGTCCGATCAACAGCATGGCCTCAGGGTCTAAGGTTGTCGTCTTGCAATTGATATAATAATTACTCATCCTTCCCGATACTAATTTGAAGATGGGCTCTTCGCTGTATTTGAAGGATTTTTTAAGGAGGATTTCCAGTAATCTTTTTTCTGCTTTAATGAGATTCATAGCTCAGTGTTCAGTTTTCAGTTGATAGTTGTCAGTTTAAGAAATTCTCATTAAAAAAATCTGGTAAAAAGTATTTAGAATATATTCGTAATTAACTATTTCATGAAAGTCCCCCTTTGAAAAAGGGGGATG
>JAGWZR010000317.1 GCA_018968795.1 Planctomycetota bacterium
CAGTTTTGCGCGGTCTTTTAGACACCGATGGGTGTATTTTTGCTAGAAAAGATGAAGGGTACAAATATCTGCATTTAGAGATAGCTAGTGGCACACTAGGCTTTTTGCTTCAACTTAAAAAACTAATAAGACAGTTCGGTATGCCTACCTATGTTCATTGGACTGAAGGCCATGGAGGCAATGTACTTATACGCGGTAATAAGAACATCAAAATATGGATGGATAAAATCGGAACTTCGCATCCTATTATTAAAGGGAGATACCTAAAATGGTTAAAGGCAGGAATACTATTACCAAAAGGGCTCGTAGCACAGCGGTAGTTGCGCGCCGTTCGCAACGGCGAGGCCGCGGGTTCAAATCCCGCCGAGTCCATTTTCAGCTTACGAGGGAGCAGGGTATGAATCCCTAACACAGCATATCTCTACCCCTACAGTTTGATAGAAATACTAATATTTATAAATGTGTAGGGGTAAGTATTATCATGGTAAATATAAGGGAAAGAAAATACGGCAAGAAGAAGTACTATTATATCGAGCACTCGTTTAGGCTTAATGGAACTGTTATTAAAAAAGAGAGATATTTAGGAAACAGCATACCTAAAGATTTGGACAAAATAAAGAGTAATTTTCTCATACAGGTTTACACCCAGAAATGGTATCTATCTTTAGATAAGATAAAATCAGCTTATACAAAGGATATTAATTCCGCAACTGCTTCTGAAAAAGACAAAGAAATTGAAGGGTTTATGATAAAGTTTACTTATGACACTCAAAAAATAGAGGGTTCAACATTAACTTTAAAGGAAACAGCTAATTTGCTACAGCATGGGATAACTCCATCAAATAAACCTACCCGGGATGTTAAAGAGGCAGAAGCACATTCTAACATCTTCTATAATATGATTAAATACAAAAAAGACCTAACTCTGCAACTTGTTTTGGGATGGCATCATTCCCTTTTTGAAAATACAAAGAAAGATATAGCTGGAAAAATACGCACGAGGCAGGTTTGGATATATGGTAGCAAGTTTATACTTCCAAGCCCTGTAGAAGTCATGCCTTTACTTGATTATTTCTTTAGTTGGTATAATAAAAACAAAATAAAAATACATCCTGTTGAGTTGGCTGCGTTGGCGCACCTAAAATTTGTTACGGTGCACCCATTTATAGATGGAAATGGAAGGCTATCGCGTCTTGTTATGAACTTTATTTTAAACAGACTTGGTTATCCGATGCTCAATATATCTTACAAAAATAGGATAGGCTATTACAATGCCTTAGAAAGAGCACAAGTCAAGAAAATTGATTCGATCTTTGTACTGTGGTTCTTTAGAAGGTATATAAAAGAATACCAAAGATATCTAAAATAACCAATAATATTTATCGTGAGCAACTGTGGATGATGGTTTTGATGTTAAATACTATCAGGTAGTGGTATTTGTACAACATACTCAACCTCTGACGTCCGCCGAGTCCATTTCTGTTCAAAAGAAGCATGAACCTCACGATAGGCTCTCACGATTGCCATTGGGTGTATCAAGCCATTAAATACTTTATTGTGATAGTTGGATATGGCACCCAAAAACTTACAGCTCGTTGCAATAATTGCGGCGGTCATAATAGCCGGCGTGCTCGTGCTTTCCACTATTAATGCGAATCACTACGCGATGAATCAACCGACGACAACACCGATACATAATGGTAGCGTTAACCAGACGACCGTGCCTACAACTAGCACGCAAAGTGCACCTGCATCTACAATAGCGCAAACGGCGCTCACGACAATCGTCACGAATACAGTTACCTACGCTACCGAAGCTTCAGATAGCCCTTACTTCGATACAATGTATGTAAGCGATCACTTCAAGGTGTATTTCAGGCTGGCAGACCAGGGAATGGCAAACGTGCTTATTCAGACTCTCGAACATGCCTATCCTATAGATTCCAGGATATACGGAGGTGATCTTCCCAGCAAAACGGACCTCTACATGTTTCATACTTTTTATGATGCAAAAGGCTTGATGCCAATGTCATCGACCGCCAGCCCCAACAGTAGCGGTGGTGGCTGGAGCGTGGACCCTCCACTTGGCGATGGGATAAAGATCTACAATACATTGCCGCATGGAGATCCAAACAACCTTTCCAACGTAGAGAATATTGACTGGTACAGGGGAGGCATGGCGCATGAACTCGGCCATCGGTTCTTTTACTATCTATATCCAAACATAAGAGCACCAGTTAGGCCAAACTGGCTTGATGAGGGAATTGCCATGTATGATTGGGCGGAGGCCGGAGGCGATATAGAATATGGGTTTGGAGTTGCAAGGGAAAACATTAGTATAAATGGCCCTGTCCTACTTAACTCCCTGGATAAACTCCAGGAATCTAGCAACACGATTGAACTCTTTTATGGTGAAGCATCAACTGTTATTGATTACATGGTTAGCAGGGCAGGGGAAAGGGGACTGAGAGAGTTCCTTGACACATACAACCAGACTAAAAACCTGA
>JAGWZR010000318.1 GCA_018968795.1 Planctomycetota bacterium
ATTACTGTCGCATACGGTATGTAATACTCCAATATGATAGAAATTTCTTACAAGATTCTTTCCCCAGTAACCACTGCCAATAACCGCAAGTTTCATAGCCGTTCTTTTACCTGCAATAGACTTTTTATTTTCCCCTCTAAAAAGAGGGGGATTAAGGGGTATGTAATAATAAAAAGTCGTTGGGTTTTGTTTTTTAAAACCCAGCTTAATTTAATGTTCAGGAAATTCAATGTTGTTGTAGAGACGCAAAATCTTGCGTCTCTACAAAGGCTCACTGCTTTCGCAGAACCTTGGGGCTGAAGTGTCTTCAGCCCCTACATAAATGGTACGTTCAAAAAACTTTTTGGACAGCCCCAAGGCAAGTTTCCTTTGTCGTTTACAATAAATCCCTATTTACGAAAAGGGGGACTTCGTCGCAAGACTTCGGCGTGAGCCCGGTCGAACGACTAAGGCGATTGTTTTTGTAGCTTACTCATGATATTTCCTACTTTTCATATCATAAACATTAAATCTTGTTTATTCAAGCATTTCCACTACCGATGAAGTACTTTAATGTGTAAGGAATTTCAATGTAGGGGTTGAAGATTTTCAACCCCTACACCGGCTGGCAAAAATGTCGCCGAATGCCTAATTTAATGATTAGGAAATTCAATGTTGTTGTAGAGACGCAAGATTTTGCGTCTCTACTCCTATAGGTATAAATAAAAATCCCCCTATACCTCCCTTTGTTAAAGGTATAGGGGGACTGCACAAATTTCAAAGTATCCACAAAACGAAGTGGAAAGTTTTTATTGATTCAAAAAATAATTTGATTAGAACAGATAGGAAAAAGCGATCAACGTTGAGAGATTGCCAGAAGTACTGGTTCCAAATATATCTTTATTCGCTTTATCATACCGAACTTCTGGTCTGACATAGAGATTTTGTCTGATCTTGATATTGGTCGTAAATGTCGTCTCCCAGATTCTAAGGCTCCGAACACCGATCCTTGCGCCATCATTGTCGTCAAAATATTCACCCCTGAGGGCAACGCCGATACTGTCAGTGATGTCCCGGCTGACGATCGCAGAGCCTCCCCACCACTTACCGTTAGAAATTGAGGAAAAACCAGGAGCTAAGGAAAGAGTTGATGCTAGTGTGCTACCGGTACCAAAATTATTGCCACCCGCTAAACCAGATGCGTGCGCCTCTGTGCCAAAGTCAACATTAAGGTTGACGGTGGTCTTTTCAAGCGGCTTGAATGCAAAGATAACATCCCAGAAATGGCGCAGGTTATCGCCCGGGTCTTTCCCCTCTGCCGCTACAAAGGCAGGC
This sequence comes from Planctomycetota bacterium, assembly GCA_018968795.1. Taxonomy (GTDB): domain Bacteria; phylum Planctomycetota; class Brocadiia; order Brocadiales; family Brocadiaceae; genus REEB58. The sequence goes on from JAGWZR010000318.1 coordinate 1,315, forward strand.
GCAGTATTCTTTGGCTGTTCAGGGCCATGGCTGCCGTTCAGTATTAAACTGGTGTTTTCTGTAAATTTGTAAGCGAACTGGTACCCGCCTGTCTTCCCATTATTGTTGTCTACAAAGGTATCCCATCCGTTTACAAGAAATCCCGTTACGGTTAATTTGTCCGTTACAGGGTATGCAGCCGATATACCCGTGTTGGTAAATGGGATTGCATTCTGATACAGGAGCGAACGGGAGTAGTTAGGGTTGTCAACACTCTCCCACAGTTCGGCGCCAATCCAGGTGGCAAACTTACCCACCTTAAAATCTATCCCTTTTCCAACAGGGGCCTTGTATGTCACAAAACCCTGGCTAATGGTAAAGTCTTGGCTGCCAGTTAGGCCATCTCCACGACCCTGGCTGTTTACGAAGGTCAGCCTTTGCGCAATTTCACCATAGTTGGTCGTAAAGCCAAAACCGATAGGGTCTTTCTCTGTAGATGCTTTGAAGATGGATATTTCCACGTTATCCAAGGTAAAGGAATTGTGTTCCCTGTCAAATGCCGTCACGTCAGTACCCCTTCCAATGGGTGTAAAGCCGGGCGTGGTTCCCCTGAACGACGAACTAAAATTTTTATTATAATTATACTTATAAAACGTATCAACAAACCCGCCTATCTCTACGCTTTTTAAGAAACCGGCTGTCTTGCTTTCTTCTGCAGGCGCCACTGCCGGCGCGGCTTCTTGCGCGAAAACTGGCGCAGTAAAACTTGCCATTGCACCGCACAATATACACGCCGCCCCCCATTTATATAAACTCTTCATTCGAACCGTTCCTCCTTTCTAAAATTCGCCATTGCGAGCGACAACGAAGTAATCTCAAATTTTTATAACATTATAATACAAAAGCTTGATTTGTCGCTTTGTTCTCGCAATGACATTTATACTTGACTGATGATACATTCCGCTAAAACCAAAAAATTTAAAAGTTACAGCAACTTTGGATTAAACTGTGCTCAACCTCCTTTCCGGATAACGCTAACTTAAAGGAGCAAAATTTATACCTTGTATTTGCGGATAAACAGTTCAAGTAAATATTTCATCCGCATTAAACTCTGATAAAAACCAAAAAACGCACCCACAACTACTTCCTTACCAAGAATTTAGCTTAAATTGGTAATTTAAGGAGATATGGTAAAAATACTG
>JAGWZR010000023.1 GCA_018968795.1 Planctomycetota bacterium
TCAAGCACTCTACGGCAGCTATGGCTACCTTTATTGCATTTTCCTGCCCAATCTTAAGCGTCTCTGCTGTTATATTTCCAATGCTTCCCCTGTTAACCACACCTGTTATACAGCCTCCCTTGAGACCCATCGCAGCAGTAAGCGTTAAGACCGTTGACGATTCCATCTCGTAGTTCAACACATTAAGCTTCTGCCATTCCTTCGTAGACCCTTGAAACCTTCTCAGTACATATTTCGTAAACGAATCGCTTCTTTCCTCACCAGGATAAAATGTATCTGAAGATGCCGTTATGCCTACATGGTATTTTACCTTCACCTTCTTTGCCCCTTCAATAAGGGCGTTAAGAACCGTATAGTGAGCAACGGCAGGATATTCAATGGGCGCATAATGGGTTGAGGCACCATCAAGACGAATAGAGCCAGAAGTGATAACTACATCACCGATGTCGATATACTCTTGGATGGCACCTGTCGTTCCCACCCTGATGAACGTGGTTATTCCCACTTGAGCCAATTCGTCAATGGCAATTGATGTAGAAGGACCGCCTATTCCCGTAGAAGCGATAAGGAGCTTTTTTCCTTTTATCTCAGCCAGATAACTGCAAAATTCTCTTTTCCATGCTAATTTCTCATTACCCGTTCCATAATTTGCCGAAATCGCCTCGGCAATAATTTGAGACCTGAAAGGATCTCCAGGCAACAATGCAATCTTTGCGCCTTTGATTTTTTCCTTATCGAGGTCTAGGTGATATACACGGCTCATCTCGTATCCTACCCTTAAAATATCTGTTGCCTAAACTTTTAAAGACAATAATAGCTCCTTCTCCGTCACTCCTATTCTCAATGAAACCATGAGAATTTATTTGTATTGCTTCACCTGTTGACTTCCCTGAGTTCTTCATTCATCTTGATTACCGCCTCCCGGGAGGCGTCTTTCCACGCATTTACACCATATCTTTCCTTCCATGGAGAAACATTGTAAGCATAGAGAATAGAACGAGAGGCGTTGATAATAGCGCCGAGTCCATCTTGGTTAAAACAGCATTTGATATCTTTTGCAGTAGCGCCCTGGGTACCGTAACCAGGTATAAGAAAGTAAGAGGCAGGCATAATTTTCCGTAATGCTGATACCTCTTGTGAAAACGTAGCTCCAACAACGGCGCCGATGGCGCTGTATCCATACTTGCCAGTCAGGTCTTTTCCCAACTCACGGGTCTTTTCTGCTATGATTTCGTGAAGTTTTTTACTCCCACACATGAGGTCTTGAAATTCACCCGAGGATGCATTTGAGGTTTTTACAAGAACAAATATGCCTTTATTGTGTTTTTTGGCTGTTTGTATAAACGGAAGTAAACTGTCAGTCCCTAAAAATGGATTTATGGTTATGGCATCCGCTGCGAATGGAGTTTCAACAACATTATCTATGTGAACCTCTCCAATGTGAGCCTCAGCGTATGCTTCAGCCGTACTCGGGATATCTCCCCTTTTAACATCGCCTATTACGATTAATCCCTTTTCTTTAGCATATTTAATGGTTTCCGCATAGGCCCAGACACCCCACCAGCCATAAAGTTCATAAAATGCAATCTGCGGTTTAACGATCCCTACCAGTGGCGCAATGAAGTCGATAACTTGTATGTTAAATTCCAGGATAACGCGCGCTGCATATTCAAGGCTGTATTTCTGTATGGTTAAAAACTTTTGCTTAACCGCATCAGGAATGAGTTTGAAGTGAGGATCTAATCCCACAACCACGCAACTATTTTTCCTGTGAATGGTGGTGATAAGCTGATCAGCAAAGTTTTCCGAGCTGTCAGAGGCTACTGCCATCTTTTCCCTTTTTTATTGTGGCTTGGGTAAACTAAATTGCTAAAAAATTTTTAAGAAGTTTAGGACCTTCCTCAGTTAAAAAAGATTCTGGATGAAACTGGACTCCCTCTAATGGATATTCTTTATGGCGAATACCCATGATTTCGTCACTGTCTGCCCTTGCCGTGACTTCGAGACAATCTGGCAACGTATCTTCTTTGACGATAAGGGAATGATAACGCGTCGCCACAAAAGGATTGGGAATCCCCTTGTAGATGGTTTTGCCATCATGAGTAATCAGAGAAGTCTTACCGTGCATAAGCCTGCGCGCACGAATCACCTCTGCGTTGTACGAATACGCAATACACTGGTGACCTAAACAAACTCCAAGGATTGGTATCTTACCGGAAAAATATTTTATGACTTCATTGGAAATGCCCGCTTCCTTCGGTGTACAAGGACCTGGCGATATAATGATATGATCTGGCTTTTTCCCCTCAATCTCATCAAGACTGATCTTATCATTTCTAAAAACCTCCATCCTTGTACCAAATGCGCCAACTTGTTGCACAAGGTTGTAAGTGAATGAGTCGTAATTATCAATAATAATAATCATAATTATTCATTGTTTCCTTTGTCCAAATATTAACAAAATAGATTTTGAATATCAATATCAAAGAGACCCTAAACGGTAATTAAATGAAACATTGCATCCACTTACAATAAAAACCCTTACCAGAAATAGCTTGACAATACAAGTTTTTCTGTTAGAATTTTTGTATATTGTATTCATTATTATTAAGAAGCTGAGGATAAATTTGATGCGTTATCCTAGGTAGTTGGAGTAAACAGTTAGCGGGAGGAATCTTGATTACGAAAAGTGGGGATAACCCACTTTTTTATTTTAAGGGATGTAAGTTTTATACCTAAAATATTGATTCCAAGTTGTACCTTTACACAGAACGACACAGATGTTATTCCATTGTCATTCTGAGGTGATGCGGTTGAAGAATCCCAATTACTGAAATTTCTAAACATTTAATGAGCTTTAGTACCTATGGACAGAGAAAGTTTATTACGTTTAGTTGATAGTTTGCACAGGGATAAAGAAATTGCCAAGGACGTTGTTTTTCAAGGCATAGAAGCTGCTTTGACTACTGCAGCCAGAAAGCATTTCAAATCCCCCAATGCAATTTCTATTCAAATTGATAGAAATACAGGGGAAATTGTGGCTATGGAAGGCGAGCATAAAATCGATCCTTCCGAGCTGGGCAGAATTACTGCGCAAACCGCAAAACAAGTTATTATCCAGAAGATACGAGAAGCTGAACGGGATGTTATCTATGAGGATTTTATTAGCCGAAAGGGTAGCATTGTAAGCGGCACAGTTCAAAGGTTAGAAGGCTCAACAATAATTGTTAATCTGGGTAAAACAGAAGGTATATTGAATAAAGTGGAGCAAGTTTCAGATGAGCATTATAATCCGGGCGAACGAATCAGAGCCATCGTTTTTGACGTAAAGAAGATAGGAACTCGCGTACGAATATTACTTTCAAGGACACACCCTGATTTTGTCCGCAGGCTCTTTGAATTAGAGGTACCTGAAATTGCAGAAGGCACGATTGAAATTAAAGCGCTTGCAAGAGAGCCAGGCCATAGGACGAAAATTGCGGTAACTTCAACTGATGCAAATGTTGATTGTGTTGGCGCATGTGTTGGTGTACGCGGATCTCGGATTAAAAATATCGTAGATGAATTAAACGGTGAAAAGATTGACATTATCAGGTGGAGTGACAAACCTGAGGCGTTGTTGCCAAATGCGTTAAAGCCTGCAGAGGTTTCTGGAATCATTTTATCAGCTGAAAATCAGGTTGCAACTATTGTAGTGCCGAACGACCAACTTTCCTTAGCAATTGGCAAACGGGGACAAAACGTGCGCCTTGCATCTCGTTTAACGGGGTGGGACATTGATATCATTACAGAATCAGAACTTGAAGAAAGACAAAAATCTGGATCCACAGAGATTGCAGAAGTTGCAGAGTCGAATAAAATGTCTTCTGATAATTCAAACAAGGTAGACGCAGGACAAGATAGCGAAAGCATAGAAACCAGCGGTAACAAAGAAGGAGTGTAGTGGTTTTATTAAAATGCTTGGACATTTATTAGGAATTTAAATGGAAAAAATTCGAATCAGTTCACTTGCAAAAGAATTGGGTGTAAAGAGTAACCTTTTGATTGATAAATGCCAAGAAAAAGGGTTGACTCACATTGCTCACCACGCAAATACCCTACTTCCAGAGCAAGCAGAAATGATAAAACAATTGCTTAAACCAAGTACATCCCCCCAAAAAAAGAAGGAAGAGCCAAAGGCAAAAGAGGTAGCTACCGCCACTCGGACTACTGAACAAAAAAAGGATGAAAAGGCAACGCAACCAACCGACAATGTTGTCAAAGTTATTCAACCTAGCACTAAGGTTGGAATTCCTCCTCAACAGCAAGTTTTAAAAGTAACTCCGATAAAGACATATTGGAAGAGAAAACATCCACCAACTTTCATATCACATAAGAGGAAAAAGCACTTAGAGGCCGAAGAAGGAAAGAAACCGTTAGTTAAGGAGAAGGAAACAAAGGTTGTTATGGAGCCGCCGATAACGATAAAAGACCTTTCTTCCAAATTAGGGATTCGCGCAAACGAGATTATAACTAAGCTGCTCCTTGGGCACAACATCCGCGCAACTATCAATCAGATTTTAAATGAAGAGATTGTACAGTTGTTAGGCATTGAATACGGCGTAGAGATTGAAATTAGCAAAAAACTAACGCATGCGGAACATGATTTTATAAGCGAACAGGTATCTACAAAGACTGAAGATATGGTGTATCGTGCACCAATTGTAACTTTCATGGGGCATGTTGATCATGGAAAGACCTCGCTTCTTGATAGTATTCGTCAAACAAATGTAGCTGCTGGAGAAGCAGGTGGAATTACCCAGCACATTGGTGCATATAAGGTGGAAATGAATAGGAAAAGTGTGGTATTTCTTGATACGCCCGGACATGAGGCGTTTACAGCAATGCGGGCAAGGGGGGCAAATATTACCGACGTAGTAGTGCTCGTAGTTGCAGCCGATGATGGAGTAATGCCTCAGACAGAAGAAGCAATAAATCATGCCAAGGCTGCCGAGGTGCCAATTGTTGTGGCCGTGAATAAAATTGATAAACCAGATATTAATCCTATGCGGGTCAAACAGCAACTTGCAAGCTTGGATTTAAACCCGGAAGAATGGGGTGGAAAGACACAGTTTATTGAAACTTCTGCCGTCACGAAAAAAGGAATCGATACCCTCCTGGAACGACTTTTATTAGAGGCGGAAATCCTTGAGCTAAAGGCAAATCCAAAGAACCCGGCACGGGGTGTTGTATTGGAGGCGCGCTTAAGCGAAGGGCGAGGGGTTGTCGCCAATGTCCTGATACAAGATGGTACATTGCATCAAGGAGATATTATCCTTTGCGGTAAAACTTTCGGGAGGGCACGCCTGATTACGAATGACAGGGGAATCGAGGTAAAAGAGGTCGGCCCATCTACGCCAGTTTCCGTCTCAGATTTTTCCGAAGTTCCTGAAGCCGGTGACAAATTTTATGCAGTTAGCGATATACAAAAAGCAAGAGAAATTGCCCAAGAAAGACAAAAAAAAGAGCGCGAAACTTCTTTGACAAAATATCAGCATGTTACTCTGGATAGTCTCTATTCCAAAATTGCCGAAGGAAATGTAAAGGAAATCAAGATAATCCTAAAAGCGGATTACAAAGGTTCTGTTGAAGTGCTTAAAAAGGCATTAGAAGGGCTTTCAACCTCTGAGATTAAAGTAAAAATATTACACTGCGGTGTTGGTGGTATTACCGAATCGGACGTGCTTCTTGCAGACGCTTCAGATGCACTTGTAATCGGGTTTTATGTAACGGCAGAAGACAAGGCACGTATACTTGCCGAAGAAAAAGGGGTAGAAATCAGACTTTACAAAATTATCTATGATGCAACGAACGAGATAAAGGCTGCTATGCAAGGCATGCTGGAACCAGAATCTAAGGAAGTTGTTTTAGGTCAGATAGAAATAAGACAAGTTTACAATATATCAAAACTAGGTAACATTGCTGGTTGCTATGTAAAAACGGGAAAAATTACACGGAATTCCTCTGTCCGTCTGATTCGTAACAACATTATTATTTACGATGGGAAATTGGAATCCTTAAAAATAGTCAAAGATGACGCCAGAGAAGTTCGGGCTGGGTTTGAATGTGGGCTGAAAATTGCGAATTATAACGATATTAAAGTGGGAGATATTGTAGAAGCATACGAGGTACAAAAGATTACCCGAACCCTAGCTTTCAACTAAGCATTGATTCTAAGAAAATTATTACTCCTTCCTATTCGCAAGTAATGACTCAGTCCTGATTACACTGCGCCATGAATTTACAGTTTTACAAATCCGATGATACGGTAGTGGGTATTTTAAACATTCGGTTGGTGATCAGGAGCGCAAATACCTTAAAAGATAAGCGCCGTATTATCAAAAGCTTAAAGGACCGCGTTAAAAACAATTTTAATGTCTCTATATCAGAAACCGGCACTCTAGATCACTGCCAGTATTCCAGTTTGGGAATCGCAATGGTGGGAAATGATAAGCGATATGTGAATGGCGCCTTATCAAATTTAATCAATGTGTTTCGGACTGCAGCTTCTGTCGAACTTGTAGACTATCGTCTCGAATTTGTTTAATCTTCAGAGAAATGGACTTATAAATTTTTAAATCTATTCTTGGTTTGTTCAAAATAAGAAGCAATCATGTCTTCGAGAAGAATTGAAAGACTGTCCGAGGCTATTAAACAAGAAGTAAGTAAGATCATACTTTATGAATTAAAGGACCCTCGGATAAGTTTTATAACTGTAACAAAAGCAGAAATGTCATCTGATTTGAGAAGAGCAAAGGTGTATATTTCCATAATTGGCGATGCTCTTTCACAGAGAAAAACCTTGCAGGGATTAGAGCATGCCAAGGGATTTATTCAAGGAGAAGTAGGTGCGCGTTTGCAGATAAGATATACACCCATTTTAACTTTTTGTTTGGATGAATCGGTAAAAAAAAGCATGCATATTTCGAAACTTATTGATGAGGCAGTTAAAGGCAGCGATATAATTACAAAAGGTGAGCTAGAAGAATGAAAAAATTACATTTAGGTTTACCCAAAGGCAGTCTTCAAGAAGCGACTATCGATATGATGAAAAAGGCGGGTTATGGCGTTCATGTAAGCGCCAGATCGTATTATCCCACCATTGATGATAATGAAATTTCTGTAAGGTTAATTCGACCGCAGGACATGTCCAGGTATGTAGAAAAAGGCATTATTGATACAGGACTAACTGGTGCAGATTGGGTAAAAGAAGCCGGTTCAGACGTACGGGTAGTCGTAAACCTTGTATATGCAAAGCAACAACTAACAAAGGTCAGATGGGTTTTAGCCGTCCCTGAAAACTCATCTATACGCTCCATAAACGACTTGCAAGGGAAACGGATTGCAACGGAACTGGTAAATGTAACACGGCAATACCTTGCAGAACGTGGAGTGATAGCCGATATTGAATTTTCTCATGGCGCTACAGAGGCAAAGGCACCTGATTTAGTCGATGCAATTGTGGAACTTACCGAAACAGGCAGCAGCCTAAAGGCGAACAAGCTTCGTATTATTGAAACTGTTATGGAATCTGCAACTCAACTTATTGCCAATCACCATGCATGGAAGGATGAATGGAAACGCACAAAGATAGAAAATCTTGCAATGCTTTTTGAAGGGGCCATTATTGCTCGTGAAAAGGTTGGGTTGAAGATGAATGTCCCAAACGGAGCCCTACCGGAAGTACTAAAAAGATTACCAGCTCTCAGAAAACCTACGATTTCTACGCTATCAGAAGGGGCAGGCTACGCAATTGAAACCGTGCTGGATGAAACGGTAGCAAGAATAATTATCCCTGAACTAAAAAGGGCGGGGGCCGAAGGAATAATTGAATATCCATTAAATAAAGTCGTTCTTTAATTAGGTATAAATAAGCACATTCAAAGAAGTATGAAATGTCATTGGTAAAATTTTTTACTACTATTTTCATTTGCATAACGCTCTTATCTATTTCCATAAGCTGTAGTAATATTACCACGAAACACGATATTCGATCCACATCAAGAAACAAAAGCCTGTCTTTAAGTACACAAGAAAAAGCATACACCTATTTCTGTACAGGATATTTTTTGATGTTGGATAAAGATTGGGAAAATGCCGCTGGTAATTTTGAAAAAGCAATCCTATTAGACCATTCTTCCGAAAAAACTATTCGGCATTTGGCTACGTGTTATTACCAATTGGGAAAGAATGAGAAATCGATCAGTTTTATTGAAAAACTAACCAAAATCAAACCTCACGATTTCAGCATGCATTATACGTTAGCTACTCTTTATGAAATAACAGGAAAACATCGTGAGGCTATTGCAGAATATGAACATGCCCGTCGATGTAAAATTACAAAATTAGATAATGTATTCTTGGCGGATGCCTTGTACAAACTTGCCAATCTTTACATGAATGAGGGAATGATGGAGAAGGGCGCCGAGTGTTATAAGAGTATGTTTGAAATGAAGCTTGTGAACGAACCGTCAAAGATATATTATGAAATTGGGCAAAAATATTTTGAAAAAAATGATATGAAAAAAGCGTTGGAATATTTTTTAAAGGCACAAGATGCTGATCCAAAGTTGAATTTTATCCATTTTTATCTTACTCTTTGTTATGATGCATTGAATGACTATGATAATGCACTGAATGAAGCAAAAATTTTCCTAGAAAAAGAACCAGACAATTGGGCTATGCACTTAGCCTTATTCGAAATATGTGGAAAAACCAAAAACGAATCCAAAAGAAATGAAGAAATTGAAAAGGCACAGGAAATCCTTAAAAAAGATGTGGATGCGGGAAGCAAAAACCCCAAAGAATATTTTTTGTTAAGTCAAATATACAGGAACCAACATAGAACTAAAGAGGCAATTGTCATCATTGAGAACATGAAGTTGCTTTCTTTAGATAAAGAGACAGAAAGAGATGCCTATTACTTGTTAGCAAACCTTTACTATGAAGATAAAAAATTCGATCGAGTTGAAGAAGAATTAGAAATGGCATTAAAAATTGACCCTGAATTTCATGAAGCAAATAATTTCCTCGGTTATCTATTCCTCGAAGACAATAAAAATTTGGATGAAGCCATGGCGCTTATTAATAAGGCAGTAAAAGCACAACCTAAAAATGGCGCATATCTTGATAGTTTGGGTTGGGCCTATTACAAGAAGGCACAAGCAGAAGGTAGAAACGATTATTTGAGCAAGGCGCTTCAAAAGTTAATGGAAGCCGTTCAACTCCTGGAAGAGCCTGATATTTATGAACACATTGGAGATGTTAATTATAGTTTGGGACATTGGGATAGAGCCTCTGATTTCTGGGGAAAAGCGCAGGCCTTATATAAAAGGATACCCAATAATGAGGCGCAAATAGAGAATATTACGACAAAATTAGAAAAAATGAAAAGGCTAAATTCTGTAGAAAAAAATTTAAATGTCATAGTGAATTGCGTAAAGGTTGAAAGTAGCGTTCAACCGTAAAATTTTATTAGAAACAAAATAATTTTAGGAAGAAATAAGAAAAGTGGCAGGACATTCTCATTGGGCAAGTATAAAGCATAAAAAAGGCGCAACCGACGCTAAAAAGGGCAAAAGCTTTTCAAAGGTAGCTCGCATGATTACCGTAGCAGTCAGAAAAGGCGGTAGTGATCCGGACATGAATCCAAAATTACAGCTTGCTATAAGTAAAGCCCGCGCAGTTAATATGCCTAAAGACAATATAGAAAGAGCCATTCACAAAGGTGCGGGAGAAAGCGGAGGAGCAGAATTATTTGAGTGTATGTACGAAGGATATGGCCCGCACGGCATAGCATTAATGATAGAAATTTTGACCGATAATAAAAATAGGACAGTCCCTGAAATAAGAAAGATATTTGAGCGATTTGGTGGGAACATGGGGGAATCAGGCTGCGTATCGTGGATGTTCGAAAAGAAAGGCATCATTTTGGTAAATAATAACAACCTTAACGAGGATGAGTTCATGATGTTAGTTTTAGAAGCAGGGGCAGAGGACTTGCAAAAAGTGGGAGATGTTTTTCAGGTTATATGCTTACAATCTGACTTCGATAAAGTCAAGAGTGCTATTGAAAGCAAAGGCATTGTAGTTGAAACTTCTGAGGTAGGCTGGATACCGAAAAGTAATATCGATTTGGATGAAACGGCTGGACGTAAAGTACTAAGGCTTATGGAGACGCTTGAAGAACATGATGACGTTCAAAATGTTTATTCGAATTTTAATCTTCCGCAAACCCTTCTAGCAGAAATGCAATCCGCAAAGTAAACACGATTGTGTTGTCGCTATTTTTTCTCAATATTCTTGCTTATGTATTGCAAGCTTTCTTGCGGTTGTTCTACCGGAGCGATATCCTTTTTCATATGTGTTTTTGGGCGTTTTTTCTCTATATTTAACAGTTCTAGAACTTGATCACCATCCAACACCTCTTCCTCTTCTAGCTTTTTCGCTAACAGTTCTAATTTGTCCCGGTTTTCACTGAGCAACTTTCGGGTCTTTTCGTAGCACGCCGCAATAATATTTGTAACCTCCTCATCAATAATAACAGCCGTTTTGTCGCTGTATTCCTTTTCTTGAACAAGGTCGTGTCCAAGAAAGATATTTCCAGATTGTCTGCCAAAAGTTTGAGGACCTAATTTTTTGCTCATACCAAATCGGCATACATAATTTCGGGCTAGCTGTGAAACCTTTTCTAAATCGTTTTGAGCGCCCGTTGACATCTCGCCTAATATTAGTTCTTCAGCAGCACGACCTCCGAGCAGCACAGAAAGGGTATCTAGGATTTCAAACTCGGTCGTTAAATATTTATCCTCCATCGGCAGTTGCATTGTATATCCTAGTGCAGCAGCCCCTCTCGGAATTATAGATACCTTATGGACAGGATCTGTGTGGGGTAACAAAGCCGCAATTAAGGTATGTCCCGACTCGTGAAATGCGACAGTCTTTTTTTCAATATCGCTCATAATTCTGCTTTTCCGCTCAGGACCAGCTATGACCCTATCGATAGAAGATTCCAACTCCGCCATACCCACAGAGTTCTTATTATGCCTTGCCGCAAGGAGTGCAGCTTCATTGATAACATTAGCCAAGTCAGCGCCTGAGAAGCCAGGAGTACGTTTTGCAATTACCTTTAAGCTGGCATCTGAGTCAATTTTTATGTTTTTTGCATGAACTGCCAAGACGGCCTCACGACCACTAAGGTCGGGCCTATCAACTGTTACTTGACGATCAAAACGCCCGGGGCGTAATAGCGCGCTGTCAAGGACATCGGGTCGGTTGGTCGCGGCAATAATAATAACTCCTTTCTGCGAACTGAAGCCGTCCATCTCTGCAAGGAGTTGATTTAGAGTCTGTTCACGTTCGTCATGACCGCCGCCCAAACCTGTGCCTCGTTGACGGCCGACACTGTCGATCTCATCAATGAAGACAATACATGGAGCTTTTTCCTTTGCTTGTTCAAACATATCCCGAACTCGGGCGGCGCCCATTCCTACAAACATCTCCACAAAGTCCGAACCGCTGATCGAGAAAAAAGGCACTCCTGCTTCTCCCGCAACGGCTTTGGCAAGAAGTGTTTTGCCTGTCCCTGGAGGACCTATGAGAAGCACACCCTTGGGTATTTTCCCCCCAAGTTTTTGGAATCGTTCCGGATAAGAAAGAAAATCTATAACCTCTTTTAACTCTTCCTTCGCCTCGTCACATCCCGCTACATCAACAAAGGTTGTCTTTTGTGATCCATCTTCTGAATACAATTTTATTTTGGCCTTCCCAAAAGACATAAAAGGAGATCCCATACCACCGACCTTTTTAAAAAGAAAGACCCACCCTAACGCCATGATGCCAAACGGAAAGACCCACCACATCAAGATGTTTTTTAGAAAATTGTTTTCAACTGCGCCCCTGAATCTAACTTTTTGTGATTCGAGTTCGTTGACCAGCTCTGCATCCTGTATTGGTACAGTAACAAATGAAACCTTTTCCTCCTTATCTCCTTCGGCAGACAGTTTTTTATAATGACCGTGAAGAAGATTGGGGCTTACCGTACAATCGGATATATAGCCATTCTTAAGATATAACCTGAACTGACTGTACGATATTTCCTCGGCCTTAGGGTACAGAAACATTTGTACCATATACATAACCGCAAGAAAAAGCAGGATGTACCCAATCGAAAAAGGTTTTTTAGCTTTGGTTTTGTTTTTCTTCATTCAATGAGTAATACTAAAATAATTTTTCATAACTAAAAAGTGAAACTTATTATATTAGAAAATAAGATTATTGTCAAAACATAATTCATTTGATACTGAGCGGCGCTTTTATCTCCGCCATGAATGATGGGGTTTGGCGCAGTCGAAGTATCAAAAGAGATTTAAGTTGATAATAGGCAAAAAGATACTATAATACTCCTAAGTCGGGGTGTAGCGCAGCTTGGCTAGCGCGCTTGAATGGGGTTCAAGAGGTCGTGGGTTCAAATCCCGCCACCCCGACCAAATACAAATTTTTTAGTAAGGAGCATTTACTATATCACTTCTACAGGACTCGATCCGGTTGTTTCCTTCTGTTCAAGAGCAAACATACCTTATAGGAAGCCTGTTTTTGGTTTTAATAGACTCTCCATAAAAAATATATTTCAATGATATGCTATCCAATCCTGTCAAAAAAATTGTTGCTACTAGAAAGATTGTTGCAGTAGAAGCCGTGCTTATGGTGTAGGAAATTTGCTCGAGGTGAAAATAACGTTGTAATCTGCGTTTGAATACAACTCAAAATTGTCTATTCACAGCATAATCTATCTGTGGAATATCTACAAATCACAATAAATCAATTCAAACCCCAAAAGGTTTTAATTCCGTATTATGTTTACTATGAATTCAAGGAATAATCCGTATGCCAATATATGAATTTCAATGCAATCAGTGCAACGCCAAATTTGATGAGTATTTTAGGAGCGCCTCAGAACGAAAGAAGTTATTCTGCCCTTCATGCCAAAGCGATCGCCTCCAAAAAATATTTTCTGTATTTGGAATGTCGGTAAAAGGCAACGGAGACACAACCTCTGGCAG
>JAGWZR010000319.1 GCA_018968795.1 Planctomycetota bacterium
TACTGCACTGCAAAAAGGGAATTGCCAGGGGGTCAAGCAATCTCTTGATTATTGATGAGACTGAGCAAGACCAACTCGATAATTTTACGCCAGACTACATTCACCGTAACTATGTCACCCATGCAGAATCTTGTGAAAAATATACAGGAAGGCTGGGCGATTATTTAATTTTAAATGGCTTGCCGCTAACGTCAGAAAAAATAGGGAGGGAACTCCGATTTAACAAAATCGAAACAAAGAATAGGGTGTTTTCAACCGCAGGCTTAAAAGAGATTTATTTAAACCTTTCCTTCATTTCTTTGATCCTTAAATTGGATTTGGAGCAACATTATTTTAAGTTGAGGATTTTTAATTTGCAGGAAAACGACCTTAAGATGGTCGAGGAAAAGATTGATGACCTTGGTTTTTTTGCCGATATTTTTAATCACATAACTTCAATGGACAATCCACTGTTGGCGAATGAAGATTTATTCCTGGATTTAATGAGGATAGAGCACATCATAGAAAATAACAACTGGAGAGCCATCCCTGCCTATGCGGGATATGTTTATTCCGCAGCGAATAGACTTAATGGACAGTTTAAGCTTTTAGAAGAATACAGCCTCTTTTTGACGTATGTTAACTGTATTGAAAAGTTTATTGCGAAATTAACAAAAAAGTTATTTAAACATAAAGCAGATATTCAGAGCGAACAGCATAATTTAACGGCGAACTATAACGAGTTAAAAAAACTGCAATTAGTTTCAAATCATCCAACGTTAAAGAATGATTACCAAGAGATGATGAGTCACTTTAGCAAGTTACTGGCTTACCTTGATTTTTTAGCGATAGGGGATACAAGAGGAGAAGGTGCAGACGGCGATCAGGATGTAACAAATCTTGCTGGGAAATCCTCAAACAAATTCGGCAGCGTTATGAAAAGATGCATTGAATCAATTTTTTCGGTAACGATTGATATCTCTGCAAAACCTGTTTTTCGCAAGGATCAAGTTTTAAAAACAGAACAGGAAAAAGACATTCAAAAACTTGTAATCAAATTTAATGAGAGCTTGGAAAAGATATCCAAACTAAAGACGGCTGCCGGGAGAGATGCCGCTTTAGAGGCAAGAAGATACGTGCCACAACTAACGAATTTATCTGATATCCTCGATCAACTGAAGGAATTAATTAAAGACATAGAAAATAAGAAAGATGTACAAGATCCATTTAAGGCTATTTTTGCCAGCGCTAATAAATTTGAAATTCTTTATCGAGAATTAAATAATTTAGGAATTGTAGAGCCTGCGCAACAGAAACCAGTTCGGTTGATATTGGCGGATTTACAAAAAATTCTATTTGATAAGCCGCTGAAGGAAAACATGTATCAGGAAATTATAAACAAGATTTGTTCCCTGAAGGGTTTTATTATCAATGAGAATGGACTGAGTGAGGATGCTGCCAATGCGATCAGGGTAAAATTGCGCCAAATTCCTGTTTTCAAGGATATCGTTGATATTAAAACACGCTTTCAAAATATCATCAAAAGAGAAGAACAGCATCGGGAGATTGACACCTTTAAAAACGAAGCCGGGTTTTTTTCGTACAGCGTCAAGGAGTTAGACGATGTTATGGGAAGGATCGTAAAGTTCCATGAAAGATTAAAAGGCGTCTGTTACTATAAAAATGTATCAGAATTCGAAGCGGTGGAGAAAGTTTTCGATGGATTAATCGAAGAATTAAAAGGTATTGATTCTATTATTTCACTCCGTACCAGAAATAAGGATAAAAAAGTCTCTAAAGAACCGGATGTTCATATTGATTATTTAAAGAATTCTCAGTTAACCAGGAAAAATTTGGAAAAGGCAATTCTCCTTTTGCAAAATCAAATTACCCTGATTGAGGGTTTTGTGCACGACATTGAAAACAATTTACACCAACATTCGTTTGTTCACTCAGGGGTGGCAACCAGCGTTCTTTTCGATCAGATAACCTATGTGTTAAGCAATATTGATGTAAGGTTGATAGACATGGACAAATCAACTGAAGAAATGTTTCATGAAAGCGTTAATACGATATTTCACTATCAAGTCGGTGAAACTTTTAAAGAACCTACAAAGGAAGACTTCGACGATTTGATGAAAGAAATTGAGAAAAAAGCAATCGTTAGAGAATATCAAATCAAGGAAAAGCATGTACTTCATTCGCATTTGAGTTGATCTTTCTTTTTTCTGTAGAAGGAATCACAGAGGTCAAGAGGCGAATTTGATAGGAATAGCAGAGTTTTTTAGATCGGGAATCAAAATGAAAAAGATATTAATAGGGTCTTTGCCAGTTTCAATTGTAATTCTTTCTCTCTTGGGCTGCGGGAATCCTGAAGTTAAGAAGGCAGGTGAAAAGACTAAAGAATCTACAGCAAAGGCTGGCGAGGCTGCCAGGGATCTAGGGAGGGGGATTTCTGATGAAACCGGGGTTATCGTTGAAGAAATAAAAAAAGGCGCTAACGTA
>JAGWZR010000024.1 GCA_018968795.1 Planctomycetota bacterium
TAGAGGGGAGCTTAAAAGTCGCTGCCAAAGGCAGCCTAATTTAAGTCATCTACTGTAATTGGTATAGCTTGGTGGATATGGCATAGCGCAACAAAGCCGCAACCAAAAGATCCCTCTCTTTCTCTCCTTCGCAAGGGGGGACACCGGGGGCGTAAAAAAACTTTCCAAAAAAGGAAGTTTTTACAAGGTAATACTGTAACCAGAACGAGTCGGAACTAAAAAGGTAATGGTAATTATTAATGTCAATTTTAAGAAAGCCATCCAGTATACAGATATGCCTCTAATCCTTGATGTTGCTGGTTTTTTGATAAAAATATTTTTGCTAAATATGTCAGAATTTGTAAAGAGACTAAAATGCTATTTAATCAATAATCTTGATAAACACCCCTCTCTTCAGGCTGTTTATATATTGTTTTTTTAACCTTGTAATTTCTTCACGATAAAGTTTCTTGTAAATATCATCCTGAACTGTTTCGAATTCCAGTATCTTTTCTGGCTTAATGAGTTCTACTTTAAAGATATGGTATCCGACGGGTGACTCGATAACTTTACTGTTTTCATTGTCCTTTAGATTGGAAACCACATCTCGAAGGTCTTTCCTCAATTCGTTAACTTCCTCGGTGTTCCAGAGACCGCCATTCTCTGCGCTGGGGTCATCTGAAAGTTGTTTAGCCAGGGCTGAAAAGTCCTCGCCCTTTTCGATACGCTTCATGGCCTGTTGCGCTAGTTTGAGAGTTTCTTCTTTATTGTTGCCATGGGCAGAAAACTTAATCATAATCTGTCTCAGTTTTACTTCTTTTTTCTGACGGAACTCATCGGTATTCTCATTATAGTAACGCCGTAGCAACCTAGGCTGAATTTTAACTCTGTCATTAACATGTTCCTTCATGATCTTGTCTATCATAATATCTTCTTTTAGTTCGGTTTTCTTTTCAATGGGATTTACTCCCTGAGCCTCGGCAATTTCGTAATATTTTGATAATGAACCCACGTTTTTAACTGCGCCTTTCACGAAAGAATCGGTGTCCTTTTCTACCTCTTTCATCATTGCTGCATCTGTACCGAACAGCCGGCGCGCCTCTTTGATCAAGACCTTTCTATTAATAATTTCATCTAACGTGTTCTTTAATATTTCTTCAATTTTATCGCCCAATGCTTTATCCTGGTATCTATCTTGTGCCTCTCTGATAGCTACCGCTGCCCGCTTGACGACTTCGTCCTGCGTAATGATGTCTTCGTCCACAATAGCCTTAATAGAATTGATACTGTTTCCGCTGAAATCGCTTGCCACCACATGCGTGAAGGTAGAGGTGAGAAGAAAAATTATTGGCAAAAATGATAAGTTATATTTTATAAACAATTCGATATGTATCCTTTAAAAAGGTATTAGATTGTGGTTTGCTTAACTGTGAGATGAAATTATTCATCAAATTCTAATTGATTTTTTTAAAAAGTCCAGTAAATCCTCAGGCTGTATTTCCTTTTTCGGCAGTCTTAAATGCAAAGTATTCTCGTTAATAATCCGTATATATTTTTTTAAGTGATGTAAACTTGCATCTACTTTTTTTAAATCCGTTACCTGCATGATTAAAATATTATCTACTCGTATTATCGAGCGAATTCTTGATTTTTGCGCAACAATCCTTAATTCACTCTCCGAAAGTAGGTTTTTTACGGGATGGGGGATATCGCCGAATCGGTCTGTTATTTCTTCGGCAATAGACCGTATCTCTTTAAAGGTGGTAGACCGGTTCAATCTGCGATAGACATCCATCTTCAAGCTATCCTCTCGAATATAATTATTGGGGATGAAAGATTCCAGATTAAGATTGATTGAAACATCCAGAGGTTCATGAATAGGTTCGTGTCTTGCTTTTTTCACGGCTAGTTCCAGTAATCGGCAATACATCTCGTAACCTACAGCAGCGATATGACCATGCTGTTCCGTTCCCAGGAGATTCCCGGCACCTCTGATTTCCAAGTCGCGCATAGCAATCTTAAACCCCGCGCCTAATTCAGCAAATTCCTCAATGGCCTTCAAGCGCTTTTCCGCTTCAGGGGTAATAGGGCGATCGGTGGGCAAGATAATGTAGGCATAGGCACGATGTTTATACCGTCCCACCCTGCCTCGCAATTGATGTAAATCTGCAAGACCAAAGGTGTCGGCGCAATTGATGAATATTGTGTTGACATTTGGGATGTCTAACCCTGATTCAATAATCGTCGTTGATACCAGAATATCGGCCTGCCCATCTATAAATTCTCGCATTCTTTGCTCCATGAGTTTTTCGTCCATCTGGCCGTGAACGGTCATTATCCTTGTCTCAGGCACGATCTCAGATAATGTTTTGGCGATACGTTCGATATTGTACACACGATTATGAACAAAGTATACTTGCCCATCACGATTGATCTCCAGCCTGATTGCATGCCTGATGAGTTCTGGGTCGAATCGAATAATTTGTGTATGAATAGACTGCCTGCCCAGCGGAGGTGTGTTGAGTGAAGAAATATCCTTAATCCCCATGAGTGACATGTGGAGCGTCCTGGGAATTGGTGTGGCTGTTAACGTGAGGACATCCACCGTTTGTCTCAATTTCTTGAGGCGTTCTTTATGTTCGACTCCAAACCTCTGCTCTTCATCAATGATGACAAGTCCCAGGTCTTTGAAATAAATGTCTTTTTGCAAAAGGCGGTGCGTCCCGATTAGGATATCAGTAAGACCTGCGGCCGTTTTATCCATGGTTTCCTTTTGTTCCTTACGTGTTTTAAACCGGCTTAATACATCTATTTTCACTGGGTAGTCAGCCATGCGTTCTGAGAAGGTAATAGAGTGCTGTTGAGCAAGAATTGTTGTTGGCACCAATACGGCCACCTGTTTCCCGTGCATAACAGCCTTAAATGCTGCCCGCATAGCAAGCTCTGTTTTGCCATATCCGACATCACCACAGATGAGGCGATCCATGGGTCTTTTCGATTCCATGTCGCTCTTTATCTCGTCCATGATTTGAAGCTGGTCAGGGGTTTCTTCGTAGATAAATGATGACTCAAACTCTCTCTGCCATTCTGTGTCTGGTGGATACGAAATACCATCCTTTGCGTCTCGTGATGCTTGAATATGCAGGAGATCGCTGGCAATATCAGCTACGGCGTTTTCTGTTCGTTTTTTTCGTGTTTCCCAATATTTAGAACCTATCTTATCAATCCTTGGTTTGTGGTCTGGACTGCCGATGTACTTTTGTACCAGCTCAATCTTGGCCGCAGGTACGTATATTTTTGTACCTTCGTCAAATTCCAGGATAAGGTATTCCCTTTTATTTCCCTCCTCTTCCAGTGTTTCCATCCCCAAATAACGTCCGATGCCATGAGTTACATGGACTACGTAATCACCTTTTTTTAAGTCAAGAAAGGAGTCAATTGCTCTGGTTTGGATAGATTTTTTTGGCTCGCGGCGCTGCTTGTAGCGGTGGAAAATTTCGTCATGTGTAAGGATGGCAATTTTGATGTCTGAGAATTGGAACCCTCTGTGGAGATGTCCGATACGAAGTTCCAAAGGTTTATTCCTTCGGATGGATAAATCCTTGATAATTTCCTGAAATCGCTCTTCCTCGGCAATATTGTTGCAGAAGATAACCGTACTGGTGTTTGTTTCAATTACTTTGCTGAGTTCCGTTACAATTTCCTGAATATGTTGAGGGAAATTATCTGCAGATTTAACATGAAATGTATAATCGCCGTTGTTTGATGCCAAAGGCAGTTTTGATAAGGTTATCTTTGCGAATTTACTCAATTGATTGAAGATTTCATCAAAGGTAAATAATGCTTTTTTATCATCTATGCTGGTTAGTATTTTCTTTGCTCGCTCTTCTATGCTTGCAGTCTCTTTGAGGACAACCAATGTGTCTTTGTCGAGATAGTCCAGAAAAGATGTTTTTTGATGTTCTGGTAAAGCAGGGTTTGCGCCGTGGGTTTTATTAACAGAAAATATCTGACAGGTGACTAGGTCACGGTCGGACAACTGGGACTCGATATTAAAACTGCGAATAGATTCGATTCCATCTCCAAAATATTCAATCCTGTAAGGAGCGTCTGCGGCATGAGAAAAGATGTCAATAATGCCGCCGCGTAGGGCATATTCCCCAAGGTTCTCGACCTGATATGTTGGTTGATACTGGTGGTCTTGCAACCACGAAACGAGTTGTTCCAAAGGGTATTCGTGATTTTTCTGGATATTAATGATATTATCAGAAATGGATTTGGAAGACGGCACGGCCTGTAAAAGCGCCTGGATAGGCGCTACGATGATATCTAATTTGTTCCTTGCGTGGGTATTCTCAAGCAGTATTTGATTAAGAATGTAAAGTCTTTGGGCAGACAACTCGCCTTCGTCTTCAAGGTCATTTGTAAAAATATTTTCAACTGCGGGAAATAGACAGGCGTGACCGTGTAAAAAGGTATTCAGGTCTTTCAGGTCTTCCTCAGATTCTTCAATATGTGGCACAACCAGGAGCAAATTAGGTTTTGCTTTGAGTGTTTTTAACTTTTCATTTGCGATGGCTGCGATGAAGAAATTTGCAGACGACCCCCATAGCCCGTTAACGGAGCAATCTTTTCCGTTCCTGAGACGATGAACAATCTCCCTGTACTGTCTATTTTCTTGCAATAATTTAATCAAATCTTTCATGTAACTCGAAGGGAAACAAAAAACACCAAATAAAGTGCTTGTCTAATTTTAATGCAAGAATACGAGTGAAATCAAGCATTTGAATAAGTGTCTTTGTATTTTAGCCACGATTCATGGTGATTTTTATTAATAAAGAAGTTACAATCAATATGGATAAGAGGATAGAAAAAACCGTGGAAGATGAGTGGAAAAGATAGGAGTCTAATTTTAGGTTCTTTTTATGTATAAGTTGTTCAATTATTTTAAAAAGATATTTAATGATGTTTGGCCGATAGAAAGCAAGGGAATGGTGATATGTCGATAATGGGGTCAATTAGATATGCGATGCCTTTAGCGCTTGCTTTAGCGATTATGGCAATGGCTAGCGCATGTGCAGAGGGGGTTCGGGAAAATAGGATTGTGAGTCACGATATAGAGATCGAACTATTTTTGAAAGAACATAGGCTAAAGGCTATTGACCATATGCGCGTGCAGTGTGTAAATACTGATTTTTCGTGTTTTATTAATAAGGCATTTCAAATCTTGTCAGTTAGTGTCTCAAATAGGGAGTTAAATTTTAAAACTACATTGAGTGGAGACGGGCGGCGTTTGGAGATTCTTATTCCATCGGATTTGAGGCAATCAGAAGGCATGATTCTGGATATTACGTATGAAGGATTTCTTTACGAAAAGCATGGTTCGTTAGAAAAAGAGGATGTTGGTAAAACGAATGGTGTTATTGGCGAAGAAGGGGTTTATTTGAGTCCTGCGTGTATGTGGTATCCGGATGTGTCTAATTCTCTGGCAACTTTTAGGGCGACCATTATTACGCTGTCAGGATATGAAGCTGTAACGCAGGGTATCCTTGTGGATAAAAAGACCAGCGATGATAAGACATTTACCACGTGGGAAGGGAAAACCGTGTCTGAGGGATGTCATCTTGCAGCCGGGAGATATAAAGTAACAAGCATCAAGCATGATGGGATTGATATTTACGCCTTCTTTTTTCCGGAAGAACAAGGTTTGGTTGAAACGTATCTCAATGCTACAACACGTTATTTGGATATGTACCAAAATCTTTTAGGAAAATATCCGTATGGAAAATTTGCCATAGTTGAAAATTTTTTCCAAACGGGTTACGGCATGCCTTCATTTACGTTACTAGGGAATGCAGTCGTAAAATTGCCATTTATTGTAGAAACTTCGCTGGGTCATGAGATTTTACACAACTGGTGGGGCAACTCGGTCTTCGTGGATGAGTCTCAGGGAAATTGGTGCGAAGGATTGACTACCTACATGGCTGATTATTACTATAAAGAACTTCAGGATATTGCCTCAGCCGAGGACTATCGCAGAGAAGTTTGCAGAAAATACACTAATTATGTAACTGAGCAGAATGATTTTCCTTTAAAAAAATTTATTAGCAGGAGAGATCCGGTAAGCCAGTCCATTGGATATGGAAAGACAGCGATGGTATTCCATATGTTGAGACGGATGATTGGAGACGAGTCGTTTTATAGTGCGCTCAAAAGTTTTTATAAAGATAAGATTTGGCAACAGGCAGGTTGGAAAGATATCCAGCAGACCTTTGAAGATACAAGCAAGATGGACTTGTCCTGGTTTTTTGAACAGTGGATTAATCGAGATGGCGCGCCCTTTATTGAGTTGGGCAAGGCGGAGGTAGAAAAGGTTAGTGATGGTTGGCTGACGAGGGTTAATATCTTCCAAAAAGGCAAACCATACCATCTTTTCTTGCCGATATGTTTAGAATTGGACGATGGAAATTTTTATACAATTGCAGAGTTAAAAGAAGGGGCTAGCTGCATTTCCATCCTAACAAAGGCTCAACCCAAAAATATTGTTATAGATCCTCGCTGTGATATGTTTCGGCGTCTCCATATAGAAGAAATTCCACCTACGCTGGATTTGGTATTGGGGGATAATGATAAAGTCTTCGTGTACCCGACAGATGGTGCAAGTTCATCGCAAGAGGCTTACAAAAGGCTTGCTGAATCATTGTTAGACAACAACAAGGGAATTGTAAAGGCTGATACGGAGGTTACAGAATCAGAAATGACTCAAAAAAGTTTGTTTATTCTTGGGGGATTGACAGAAAATAAATTAGCGAAAATATTTCTCGAAAATTTACCAAAGAATTTTTCGCTTGGAGAAGGCGAATTTGTGGGGAACGACATAACTTATAAAAATAAAGGTGACGCCCTTCTCGTGGCTTTTCGCAATTGTAAAAATAGCAAAAAAGGTATTGCATTGTTTATTGGCTTAAGTTCAGATACGATTAAAGGTATCGGCTACAAGATTGCTCACTATGGAAAGTACAGTTATCTGGTATTTTCCATTGGTAAGAATGTTGATAGGGGAGTGTATGTTGTGACTGATAATCCATTGCGGCGCGCGTTAAAAAATTAGAATTTTTAATTAAGGATGAAAATTTATTTTTTTCGTGAATGAAATTGTATTATTCTGAAAATACCATTTCATTAATGAAATTGCAGATGTATAATTATTTGTAAAAGTGCATAATTTTATGAAGATTTAAGTATCGCTGAAATTTACTACTTAGAAGATATTTTAAGTTTTTTATGTTTTTGTTGTAGGTAGGAACGGTTTTTGTCAACCCTGTATATATCTATTTTTGTTTTAGCCTGAGAAGATGTAAATTTAATGAAATCTTTATCTTTTTTTATTATCCTATTCAGCTTCCTGGGTTGGAATATTGTATCTTCAAAAGATATATTGGCAGAAAAAAATTATATCGAGGAAGAAGTTACTGATGGTGGTAATATTGTTGGAAGCGTTAAGTATATGGGTGATTTGGCAATGTTGAAGTTAGACCTATATGGCGGATGGGAATTAACCGATACCTCAAAAAACGCTTCCGAAAAACTTATCGCCAGTAGAATAAATAATGGACTCAAATACGCTGTTATTTCGATAACAAATATTGCAAAGGGTAAAAAGCGGCTAATACCCAAAACACACCCGATTATAGACCAGCAGAGAAGTAACTTCATTCCTCACGTTATTGCAATTCTGGCAGGAACTACGATTGACATCTTAAATGGAGATGAAGAGTTGCATACTGTCCATACCAGAACGATTAAAAACCAACCATTTAATCTTGGCACGACTTACAGACAAAGAATATCAAGGAAATTTGATTATCCCGAAATTATTAAACTGTCCTGCGATATTCACAAACATGCGTATGCATGGATTGTCATTTTAGATAATCCATATTTCGATATAACGGATAGGAATGGATATTTTGAAATTTGTGATATTCCAGCAGGCACATATAAGTTGAATGTCTGGCACGAAGAATTGGGAAATATAGAAAAGGAGGTAACTGTATATCCTAAAAAAATTACAAATGTGGGATTTGTTTATTCTCAAAATTGAGAGGAAGATGTAAGAAATTGAATTGTTTAAAAATAATAGTTAGGTTTATTAGTTAGGTTTATAAAATTGCCATTGGAAAGGAGGAGAGGCTGATATGAAACCTAAGGTCTTATTGGATAAGGTTGGCTTGTGGAGCGCTACCGTAGTGGCAAGCACAGCGTTGATATTGGGTGTTGCCCCAATGACTGCTAAAGCAATTAATGTACCGACAGCGGTTACAGAGGATGGTAAGAATACCTATAAAAAATACTGTAGCCCCTGTCATGGTGAGGAAGGTAAGGGTGACGGACCTCTTGCAAGGTCAATGCTTCCGAAACCGCGAGATTTTACAAGGGGTGCCTATAAATTCAGAACAACCCCGAGCGGTTCACTTCCTACAGATGAGGATATTTTCAGGACGATTTCCTATGGGGTGCCAAATTCTACGATGATTCCATGGGATATTTTAACGGAGCAACAGCGCGCTTCAATAATTCCCGTCCTTAAGAGTTTCTCTGAGGCATTCGAGGTCAGGAAGCCAGAACCGCCTGTAAATGTCGGGCTTGAAATCAGACCATCTGAAAAGAGCCTCGCGGAGGGAAAGAAAATTTACGAAGAAAAATTAGAATGCTGGAAGTGTCATGGCGTTGAAGGTCGCGGAGACGGCCCAAGCGCTGCGGAGCAAGAAGATGATTTTGGGTTCCCCATAAAACCTTTTGATTTTACTACAGGAAAATTTAAGGGTGGAAATTCAGACAGGGATGTATATCTCAGATTTACTACTGGATTGAACGGTACCCCTATGCCATCTTTTGCCAAAGAACTTACGGACGAACAAAGATGGTGTTTGACCCATTATGTGATGTCACTCATTAAACCAGAGGAAACCTGCAAATAAAATAAATAACATCTAATAAGTTGACCATATGGAGGTTAATGAAATGAAAAAATTAGGGTTAGGTTTGTGTTTGTCCGCGATGATGGCGCTTACCACTCTGGCAGTCGCCGCGGAAAAGCCTGCCGCCAAGAAGGAAACGCCACCAGATTTGTATGAAGGAACACCGGATTGGTATAAGGCCGTTTATAGAGATAACGTTGGCATGAGAGAGGGTTCTGGCCCTTTTAAGGACTATTTCAAGCCACAGATGTTGGATATGTACTGGCAGCCCAACAGGCATTACGAACCCATGAAAAATCTCGACCATTCTATCTTTATTGAAAAAGAGAGAAGGGATTTGTGTGTAACCTGCCATGAGGAGGCAACCCCTGGCGTTGTCAGAGACTGGAGAAGTTCGGGACATAAGAATCCCAAGAGTACCCCGTATTTATCCAGCAGAACGGCTGAAATTGAGAAACGTACAAACAGGGTTTTAAATGAAGTCCATTGCTTTGATTGTCACGCCGATACCCAGAAAAAACAAATCAGGATGCCTACTGGAGAGGTTTGCGGTGAGTGCCACAGACCGCAGTTTGATGATTTTTTGAGAGAACGCGAGGTAGGTCGTCCCAACCATATACAGTCGTGGGAAGCAAATACGATTGTACCCTGGTATGCTGAGGCAGCCCGAAGGGGTTATTTGTATGGACAGCACGGTTGTGACTTGTGTCATTCGGGTGCTGAAAAGTGCGATGTATGCCATACCCGACATAAATTTAGCGCCGCAGAAGGAAGGCAACCAGAGGCTTGTATTACCTGCCACATGGGACCTGACCACCCAGACGCCGAATCATACGGCGAATCAAAACATGGCGTTATCTATCACAAAGAGGAAGAGCATTTTGATTTCACCAGGCCTTTAGCCGAAGTGAGACCTGGCAAAGACTATCGCACACCAACATGCCAGTTCTGTCACATGTATGAAAAGCATGGGCGGTTTATTCATAACCCGGTGATGAAGGGTATCTGGCGTATGGGTACCATACCACCAAAGAATCTGGAGTACACCTCTTCTCTGAAGGATTATCCTTACGGAATTAAGATCATTGGTGATAAGATCGATATCTATTCAGAAGAAAATGTTGCTAAGAGGTCATATTGGTTGGAAGTCTGCGCCAAATGTCATAGTGACCGATTTGCCGATACCTATTTGAAGTCATTAGACCAATTTATGTTCCAGGCACATACCCTTGCCGACAAGGCGCAGAAGATCATAGATGATTTGATCGCAGATGGATTCCTCTATCCAAGCGCTGCGGATAGGGATCCGTATCCTTTAAGCGATGGGATTGAAAAACAGCTCAGTCCTGCATTCCTCGGAGAACCTATTTACAATGCCTTTAAGACTCTCAAGGGTAAGTTCCCGGTAGTAGGTCCGATTCTTGGTGTCTATGGTATGTTCTTGCAGCAGCAAGATAATCCGTCTGACATTGAGAATAATTATAACAGATTGTGGTTCTGGTATAAACTGCAAGGTTATAAAGGAACCGCACATGTCCAGCAGGACGTTTCCTGGTGGTGGGGTCAGGCGCCCATGATGATGGAATTTACCAAAATCCAGTCAGAGGCGGCCCGCTTGCGTAGGGAAGGGCGCATTGAAAAGGTCTCAGTGTCGAAGTAGGTAAGCTTAGTTCCTTATAAAGAAGTTCAAGCGGAATTCATAAAATAAAAGAAGCCCATGATGTGCTCATTTACATCATGGGCTTTTTGTTTTAGAAAATACCCAGCAAAACACATTGCTGTTCGATTTACTTTGAAGAGATTATAAATAAGTAAAAAGTTCTTGGATTTCAGTTTGTGATTCAGCATGATCAATAAAATTGCAGATTTATACTTGACATGGTTTATCGTTAGCTTGATTGTTCTTCTTTGTTTTATTATACTTTTCTATGGGCTGTTGAGGAAGCTTTCAGTAGTATGAAAGCACTATGGAGTAAGAAATGAAATTCGGCAAGTTCGAAATATATCCTGTCACCGATGGTTATATCTACCTTGACGGCGGAGCGGTCTTTGGAGTTGTGCCCCGCATTCTATGGGAGAAAATATATGCGCCTGATGAAAAGAACAGGATACGATTATCTCTCTGCTGTCCGTTGATAGTGACAAAGAAATACAATATCCTGATTGATACTGGTGTTGGAACAAAACATAACGAAAAGTTTTGCCAAATTTATGGTATTGATAAAAAATCCAATCTCTTAGAATCATTATATCGTTTCGGTTATCAGCCCAAAAATATTGATCTTGTTGTCAATACGCATCTTCATTTTGACCATGCCGGCGGGAATACAACTTTTAATGAAAAGGGGGAAATTGTTCCCACATTCCCAAAGGCGAAGTATTTCATTCAAAAGGGAGAGATGGAAGTTGCAGTAAATCCAAATGAGAGGACAAAGGCAAGTTACATAACGGAAGATTTCCTGCCCTTATCCGGCCCAGAGTATCTCAACTTGGTAAATGATGAAACGATAGAAGTGGATAAGGGGGTTTCCCTCGTGAGAATTGGAGGTCATACTCGCCATCATCAGTGTGTAAAAATCGAATCAGAAGGGCAGGTGGCATTCTTTCTGGCTGATTTAGCGCCAACCGTTGCCCATTTGCATTATCCTTATATTACCGGATATGATTTATTTCCTTTAGAAACCCTGGAAAATAAAAAGAAGATATTAAAACAGGCATTTGAAGAGCGCTGGCTTCTTATCTTTCAACACGACCCGAAAGTGAGGATGGGTTATCTTAAAAAAAGGGATGAGCGGTTTGGGATTGAAGAGATAAAAGTGTATTGAATTCTGGATCGGAGGTGAATGTGGCTAAAGGAATAATTGGAGAAATGACAAATATTACCTGTTTTATATATGATCAATACTCTCCAAAAATTTTTGGCGAATCTCATGTAAAATTCTCTCGCCACCGTTCTCCAACATCCTTTGCGCAAGTTCTTCTCCTATTTTTGCGGCTTGATTGGTGTCGCCACTGTGTTTGTCTTGTATGACATGACCACCATCCACGGTGCAGATGATCGCATCAAGGTATACTTTATTTCCTTGTATGTATGCATAAGCCCCAATAGGTACCTGACACCCGCCTTGGAGTTTTGCTAATAAAGATCGCTCCGCTTCAATGGCAATTCTGGTTTTTGCATCGTCAATACCTGAAACGATTTTTTTAATGTGAGTGTCATTTTTACGAATTTCGATACAAAGCGACCCTTGCCCTACAGCCGGCAACATAATATCAAAAGGTATAATTTGGCTGATTTGGCCTGTGTAATTCATCCTGCGTAGTCCCGCGTAGGCCACGATAATAGCGTCCAGGTCGTCTGCTTCGAGTTTTTTGAGCCGCGTATCGAGATTGCCGCGTAGATCAAGAATTTTAAAATCTGGTCTGAAGGCGAGTAATTGTGCCTTTCTGCGAAGACTGCTCGTGCCAATACGTGCATTGTCGGGGAGTTTTTCTAATGCGGCATTATTGATACTGATAAGGGCATCGTGGGGATCCTCGCGCTCAGGGGTTGCGCCGATAGTTAATTCCTCATGTATCTCCGTTGGTACATCTTTGGCGCTGTGAACGGCGATGTCAATCTTTTCCTTGATTAAGGCGACTTCCAGTTCCTTGGTAAATAAACCCACTCCGCCTAAACGTGATAAGGGAGTGTCGGTAACCTTGTCGCCTTTTGTAGATATTTTTTCAATCCGAAATTCTAATCCAGGGTGCAAACGTTTGAGTTCTGATATGACCCAATTTGTTTGGATTAAGGCTAGTTTGCTACCCCTTGAACCTACAATAATTTGCTTTCCTCGTACCAAGTCGCTTTTCCCCCTCGTTAGTGAAATATGAAAATAAGTTATTGAGTGGAAGCGATAATATCATAATATATGGTGTGTGTCAAATTCCTTTGTCAGTTGCAATGTAAGTTATACAAAAAGATCTAATTAGGGATAAATTTTAGGTCTTTGAGAAGGATTTGTTCCGATTGTTTTTTATTGAGCCACATAAAACACCAGACTCCTGTCTGGTGATGTAGTGGCTATCCAGACGAGATGGTATTTGATATGATAGGGCATAAGATATCGAAAAAGTGCCCATGCTATCT